>JAFAZL010000181.1 GCA_019239815.1 Acidobacteriota bacterium | reverse complement strand
CACAGACATCAACTTAGAGTTGCTGAAGAAGTTGGCAGCCGCGAATCCTACGATCAAGACGCGCATCTTGGATGTCCGCGACACTGGCGCCGTCAACGCGCTCGCCGCCGATCTCGGCCCCGTCGACATCCTCTTCAACTGCGCCGGCTTCGTTCACCAGGGCTCGATTCTCGACTGCTCCGAATCCGACTGGGATTTTTCGTTCGATCTCAACGTGAAGTCGATGTATCGCACGTGCCGCGCTTTCATTCCGGCCATGGTGGCGGCTAAAAAGGGCAGCATCATCAATATGTCGAGCGGGGCTTCGAGCATCAAAGGGGCGCCGAATCGATTCGTCTACGGCACCACCAAGGCGGCCGTTATCGGCCTGACCAAGGCGCTCGCCGTCGATTTCATCAAGCAGGGAGTTCGCGTCAACGCCATCTGCCCCGGGACGGTTGAGTCGCCATCGCTGGAACAGCGCATCGCCGCTCTCGGGGATGTTGAAAAAGCTCGTCGCGATTTCATTGCGCGCCAGCCCATCGGACGCATCGGCAAACCGGAAGAAGTCGCTGCGCTCGCCGTTTATCTCGCCTCCGATGAATCCGCTTTTACGACCGGCGCCATCCACATCATCGACGGCGGCTGGACGCTGTAACTCCTGCCGCAAGTCAGGCCACTCGCCGAATCCGCCCTCTTTGCCGTACTATTCTTTCTCCAAATCTCATCGGAGCTCTCATGAAACTCTTGCGTTACGGTCAACCCGGCAAAGAGAAACCCGGCCTGCTCGACAAGTCGGGACAAATCCGCGACCTCTCCGCCGTCATTCCTGATGTTGCGGGCGAAGCACTCTCCGATAAATCCCTAAAGCGCATAGGCGCGATCGATTCGTCTTCGCTCCCGCTCGTTTCCGGAACGCACCGCGTGGGTTCGTGTGTCGGCCGCGTCGGGAAGTTCATCTGCATCGGGCTCAATTACTCAGACCACGCCGCGGAGTCAGGGATGAAGGTGCCGACCGAGCCCGTCGTCTTCATGAAGGCAACGTCCGCCGTCTGCGGACCGAACGACAACGTGATCATCCCGCGCAACTCCGTCAAGACCGACTGGGAAGTCGAACTCGGAGTCGTCATCGGCACCGAAGCGAAATATGTCGATGAATCCAAGGCACTCGATTACGTCGCTGGTTACTGCGTCGTGAACGACCTATCCGAACGCACGTTCCAGCTTGAAGGCACCGGCCAATGGGTAAAAGGAAAGAGTGCGGATACGTTCGGGCCGATCGGACCTTGGCTGGTCACAAAGGACGAAGTCCCTGACCCGCAAAATCTGAGCATGTGGCTCAAGGTCAATGGCCACCAGTTCCAAAATGGAACGACTAAGACGATGGTCTTCGGCGTCGCCCACGTTGTCAGCTACCTCACGCGGTTCATGTCGCTCCAGCCGGGTGACATCATCTCCACCGGGACGCCCCCGGGCGTCGGGATGGGGCAGAAGCCGCCGAAATACCTCCAGCCGGGAGACAAGATCCAGCTCAGCGTTCAGGGCTTAGGCGAGCAGAACCAAACCGTAGTCGCCGCAAAATAACGGCTCCGATCGTCCCCCGAAACGCAAAAAGCGTGGCCTGCTTTCGCAAGCCACGCTCCTCACCGATTCTCTTTGGCGGAACTAAGCGCGAGCCGAAACTATCGCACCCAATCGCTTCCGTGAGGCGAATCCCACCATCAACAGAAGTCCGCAAGCGAGCAGCCCGATTGTGCCGGGCTCCGGCGCTTGCACCGACAACGTGCCCACACCCGAGGGGAGGCCTATGAGGCTCTGATAAGTGCCATAGGCTTCGAAAGCTCCGGTCTGGAACACATAAATGGCCCCGTTCGCCAGGCTCCCAAACGCGACGATGTCGCCCACAAATTGGTTCGACATAACCGCGGACGGCAGGAAGCTAAACGAACTGCAGCCCGTGCACGAGTCGAGTTGATTCGTATAGAGCACGAGGGTCGTATTCGGAGCAATAAAGCCCGAATTCGACGTGTACTCAAACGACCCGATCGAGCTGCTAAATGTGTAGTTCACGCTGTCTGCCTTGGACGCAGGGACAAGGACGGCCATCGCGATCAACGCCATACACAGGAAACGCAGCACGGAAGTTACTTTGGTAGACAAGCTGGGTCCTCCGTAACGAACTTCTACAGCGGTTAAAAGTTACTGGGAGGTTAAGTTTGTGTCGAGGTTCAATTTATTGTAGGTCCGGGGTACTAATACTGCTGCCGAACCGTACCAGCGACACTGGAACCACGACGCAAAAAGGTCGCTGTGAAGAAGTCCTGTTGGCGGCAATGGCTTGCGGTATTGAACCGGCAACGGGTTCGCGTTAAACTCCGCGCCGAAGGGTCGTGAAAACGTTTACTGGTGCCCACGGAGCGCCCCAAATGACACTGCACCGCCGCCAATTCCTTAAAAAGTCGTCTTTGGCCGCAGCTGCCGCCCTACTGCCGTGCCCCGGTATTCGGCCAGCGACCTCTTTTAACGCCCGAATCGAAGTCCTTTTGAATGAGCCCCTTGGCGTGATTTCACCCGAAATCTATGGCCACTTCACGGAAAACCTCGGTGGCGTCGTGTACGACGGCATTTGGGTCGGCCCCGAATCGAGGATTCCGAACACCCATGGCATTCGCAAAGCCCTGACTGACGGCTTGCAGAAGATCAAGTCACCAGTAATTCGCTGGCCTGGCGGGTGCTTCGCCGACAGCTACGACTGGAAGGACGGGATCGGCCCCGTCGCCAAGCGGCCACGGCGATCCAATCTCTGGGGAGCCGACGCGATCCTTAAGGATAAGGGCAACATTCCGCAGAAATACGATCCCAATGAATTCGGCACCAATGAGTTCATCGAGTTTTGCCGGCTCTCGGGCAGCCAGCCCTATCTCGCGGCGAACCTGCGCAGCCTTCCCGCATTGGACTTCTATCGCTGGGTCGAATACTGCAATTCGCCAGCGGGAAGCACAACGCTTGCTGACGTACGCGCCGCCGGCGGAAGCAAAGATCCATTCAACGTTCGCTTCTGGGGTATCGGCAACGAGCCTTGGGGGTGTGGCGGCAGCATGACCGCTGCGGAGTACTCGAACGAATTTCGCAAGTTCGTCGAGGAGGTTCCGCAATTCGGTCCGGAGATCAGTTTCATCGCCGCCGGTCCATTCGACGCTGAATATAAGTGGACGCGTGGCTTTTTTGAAGCGATGTTGGAGAAGGGCCCGAATGCTCTCCACAACATATGGGGACTCTCGCTCCACTACTACTCGTGGAATCTCAGCCGCGGCCGAACGCACGACTGGAACGAAGGCAAAGGCGACGCGGTGAAATTCGAGCCCATCGACTGGTACGAGTTGATGCGCGAAGGCGACAAGCTCGAGGGCTACATCCAGAATCACTGGCAGATCATGAATGAGTTCGACCCGAAGAAGCGCATCAAACTCGTTGTGGACGAGTGGGGGCCTTGGTATAAACCCGGATCCGAAATTGCGCCGACGCACGTGATCGAGCAGATGATTACGCAGCGTGATGCGGTGATGAGTGCCGCAACGCTCGACATTTTCAATCGCAATCCCGACAAAGTGGCGATGGCGAATTGCGCGCAGCT
>JAFAZL010000018.1 GCA_019239815.1 Acidobacteriota bacterium | reverse complement strand
GATCCCGATCTCGGCGGTCGGCAAACTTGCACGCAGTAACAGAGTACGTGTCCCTGTCCCATCCACGCGCCTGCACTCCGGCATTCACAAGATTGTCGATGCGTAGCGTGCTCGCTTCCGCCTTCGTCAGCGTTCGCTCTTCCGAATCCGTGATAGGCGGCTCGCTGTCAAACATAACGTGCATGTCTTCGCAGCTTGTCGCCGCGTCGTTGTGGGGCGAAGCAACCGCAGGTTCAGCGCTTTCCGACGGCAAAGCAGGGAACGCCGGCATCGCGGGCATAGAAGGCAACGAGGGCATCGGAGGCATTTCAGGTGCTGCGGGGAGCGATGGCATCGAAGGCGTTGCAGGCATCGGCGGCATTTCAGGCATTTCGGGTACAGGCAACGGAGACATCGCTGGCATGGCAGGCATCGATGGCATCGCAGGTAACTGAGGCGGAGTTTGCGGGCGACTCGGCGCAGCGGCCAGAACCAATCCGCATCCAACCAGAATTCCGGTCAATCCAACAAAGCGCGTGAAGTGCATCGGTCGCATCATCGCACCACCCTTTCGCAACTATAGACGATAGAAGACACCCAACGGTCTGGTTGGTCTCAGGAAAATTGCGAAGTGGTGTCCGGTCCGGCAAGTCCCGCAAAATCAGCGAGAAGCAACCACGTTGGCGCCCAGCAGCGCATTCAGGTCGGCCACCACGCCGGCCGCCGTGTCGCGTACCGCCTTTTCGGTCGTCGTTTTGCCGACTTCAAACCGAGCCACTGGCGCGTACGAACTCACCGTGATCACCGTGCCGGCGTGATTCGCTTCGCCCGGCTCCGCGGATGCATAGATTGCTTGATCGGGCCGCGCCAGGTTCGTGATCCCGACGAACAGCGACATCTTCCCATCGGGTGAGAACGTGCCCATCACCGCCCGGCGCAACCGGTTCTGCGGATCGGGCTCGGCAAAAATTCCGCTGATGCGAATTCCGTCTGTCGGCCGGGAATCTTCGGGCCGCAGCCGCTGCACGCTGTAACCCGCTCGCTTCAGCTCCGCAACCAAAGTGATCGCCATGAAATCGACCAGACGACCCGCTTGCGCGGCGGCTTCATCTCCCTCGCGAATCTGCGCTCGTGAAGTCGCAGGATTGGTAACTGACACTGCCGGTACGCTCTTTTCGAGCTTTCCCTGCGCATCGACAGCATCCAGTTCGAAATCGCTCACATAGACAATCTTCGATCGATCGGCGGAGGAATTCGTAAGGATGTCCGGCGTCTCGATGGCCGCGACACTGGCCGATGTGTCCTCTTGCGGCGGTGGAGGTGGGGTTGGCTGAGGTGCGATTTGGTTCTGCGGCGTTTGCGCCTGTTGCTGCGCAGGCTGCGAGGATGCTGGCTGTTGCGCTTGCGCGAAGCATGCGTCAGCGATCACGGGGCCCAAGGTAGAGAGCACAAGTACACACAAGCCGAATCGCTTCATGACGCGACCTCTGCTGCCTCTGCGGCGAACCGCGAGGCGCGGCGAGACGTTAGATGAACAATGGGTTCATCATAAATTTGATGCGCGCAACTTTGCGGCGTCATATTACGGATTCGTGTTGTGGTTGAAACCTGTACCAAAGTACGGGATTGGGGCAACGAAGTGTGCGGCGGGCGGGTGGCCTACCCGTTGCGCCCTTTTGTAAAGCGTCGGCGCCTCAGTACTTTCGATGTCTGGTTTTGGTTCGTTCAGATGTTCTACAGATGCATCGAGCCTGTATAGCTGACGCGCGCCTTGCCCGAATCTCCGCGTTCAATCCGCCCAATGCGGAAAAACTTCTCTCGCCGACGCTTTAAATCGGCTTCAACCGACTGCACCTTTGCCTGCGGCACGACGAGAATCATGCCGACGCCCATGTTGAACGACTGCAGCAATTCATCGGTATCGATCTTGCCCAGCTTCGCCAAATATTTGAAGATCGACGGCACCGGCCACGAACCGAGATCGACGCTCGCCTGTACGCCGGATGGCAGCACGCGCGGCAAATTCCCCGGAATTCCTCCACCGGTGATGTGCGCAAGCGCCGAAACCCAGCCCTTCGCCAAAATATTCTTCAACGCCGGCGCGTAGCAAAGATGCGGCTTCAGCAACTCCGCGCCAATCTTGTTCCCAACTTCAGCTACATACGTCTCTGGCTTCAGCTTCGCGACATCGAAGACCAGTTTGCGCGCGAGCGAATATCCATTCGTATGAAGCCCCGCCGACGGCAGCGCCAGCAGCGCATCGCCCGGCTTCACGCTCTTGCCCGTCAAAATATTGTTCCGCTCGACTGCGCCCACAATAAATCCCGCAAGATCGTATTCGCCAACCGGATAAAATCCCGGCATCTCGGCAGTCTCGCCGCCGATCAACGCGCATCCTGCCTTGCGGCAAGCGCGCGACATTCCTTCCACAAGCTGCTCGACCACGTTCGGATCGAGCTTTCCCATCGCAAGGTAATCCAGAAAAAACAACGGCTCCGCGCCCTGCACCAGAATGTCGTTCACGCAGTGATTGACGAGATCCCCGCCCACCGTCGAGTGAACGCCCGTCGCCATCGCCACCTTCAGCTTTGTCCCAACGCCATCCGCGCTCGACACCAGCACCGGATCCGAATACTTGCTCTTGTCCAACGCAAACAGCGCGCCGAATCCGCCGATTCCGCCCAGCACACCTTTTGTGAATGTCCGGCTCGCGTGATGACGAATGCGCTGTTTCGCCGCGTCAGCGACGGCGATATCAACTCCTGCGTCAGCGTATTTCATGGATATGGTAAGGTCCCGTTTCCCTGTCCGGTCGACCTGGAGCCGGCCGTGCGCAGTTGAATTTCGGTGATCGCCAGGTGGGTGCGGCGTTTACTCGAACTGATAGTAATACAACTTGTGAACTAAAAAGTGTGGAACAAGCGCTTCCAACGCACGATTCCGGGATGCAGGATCGCATTCGCGTAAGCGAAAAATCTTTCACGTACTTCCCCAGGCTCCCACGCATCCGACGGGGCCTCGAGCGACATATAAATCATCACCGGTGTGCCGATGATGTCTTTGCGCGGCACGCATCCCCAGAAGCGGCTGTCGTATGAATTCGTGCGATTGTCGCCCATCGCGACATAACAATTGTCCGGAACATGAAACGGAAACTTTAGCTCAG
>JAFAZL010000983.1 GCA_019239815.1 Acidobacteriota bacterium | reverse complement strand
CCGGCGCAACGCCGGCCTGCAAGCCGAGGAGGTCGATGAAGCTGCGGCCATTCAAAGGAAGCGCGAGCATCTTCTTGGAGTCGATTACGTCGCCGAGCTGGGTGCTTTCGGTCTGAACTTGGACTGCGTTTGCAGCGACCTCAACCTTGTCGGACACGCTGCCGACGTCGAGGGTGACATCGAACGATAATTGGTCGTTCACCTGGACAACGATTCCGGCTTCTTCGAAGGGACGGAAGCCACCTGCCGTGACATTCAGCTTATAGGTCCCGGCAGCGAGAGCGAGGACGCGGAACGTGCCGTCCGCGGCAGTAGTAGTTTCGTTTGTGGCGTTCGTCGCGACGTTCGTTATGAGGACTTTGGCGCCGGAGATGGCGCCTTGAGAGCGATCATGAACTGTTCCTTGAACCGAGCCGGTGACATCGGCGCGCGAAGCGAACGAACAACAAAGCGCGACCAACAGAAGAAATACACCCCGAACGAACAGCGTAAAACGACTTACCATCCCACACCCTCCTTGGGGTTGCGGTACCCCAAAACCCACTTCAGACTTCCATGAGCTTCAATATAGCTGGGGCGAGCCCGAATATCGTTCGAAATCGGTGCTGTGTTTCCCAAATTGAATGCTCGAATCGAGGCGGAGCGGCGTTGGTGTTTTCACTGGATGAAAACGCCTTTCGCAAAGCTCCCGATGGCCGAAAATGTATTCCTGTCAATCCGCCTTGTCAAGGATTGAATCGGTTTAATCGAAACAAATCGAAAGCAATCGAAATTTAAATGTACGAGAACATCGAACGGGGACAAAAATATCCGCAACCCGTATTGAAGTGGGCCGCTCGTCAGTGGCCCGTAAATGTCGCGAGTAGTTACCGAGCCGAAGCGGCGGTATTTCCTCGCAAAACGGTGACGGATGCTTTCGGAAGCATGAACGTGCGTTCGTGTGAATCGGGAACGATGGTGGCAAATGGCGGCCCATCCGGATCGGCGTGACTGTTTTCGCCGTCGTTTTTCCACACGTATTGTTCGCTACCGAAGGTTGTAAACGAGACAGGTCCGATAAACGTTTCCGATTTCTTGTGCTGCTTGTCGTCGAATGCGATTCGAACGGTGTGCGGCGTGTTTTCGTCGCGATTGACGAGGAGCAATGCCCATTGACCATCGGGGCGGTGGACGGCGTAGGAGGTCACGAGTTGGTTGCCGTCAGAGTCTTCGATCTTGCTCGTTGTCGGAAAAAGTTTGTGGGTACCGGAGTGATGCTGCACCCATTCGAGATTGATCACCCGCGCACTGTAATAGAGGGCGGTGTAGCCGAAGATGTTGTAGTAGTTCGCGTCGGCGATGAAATTGGACCATGTGGCCCAGCCCAAGCAGGTGTTGTGTAGCGCTTCCGGTTGGATCGGCGAGTGGTAGAACACGGCGCCGCCGCCTTCGAAGAATGAACCCACATTGTCGGCGAGCCAAAGCCCGGAAAAGATTGTGCTCATCGGTCCCGTAAGAGCTGCGGCCAAATGGTCCTCGGTGATCATGAGAGGGACGTCTTTGGGCACGCCGTCGTCTCGCCAGACCTGCAAGATATGTTTGGTCAGTTGCGGCTCCTCGTAGAGCGACTTCCATGTGATCGTGCAGGGTTCGTAAGGGTAGTGTTCGAAGGAGACGAAGGCCAAGTCCCGCAAACGGCCGTGAGACTTGAGATAGGCAACGAAGCGACCCATCCAAGACTTACGGCCTTGGTCGTCGGGCCAGACGGTGATGTCTTCGTTGACGCCTTCGAAGATCGGGCCACCGAGTTTTAGCGTTGGATCGACTTTGTGAATCGCCTTTGCCCATTGGATGTAGAGAGCGCCATAGTCTTCGGGCAGAGCGTGCTTGCCGTCGGGTTCTTCGCCGAGTTCGATGCCGGAGATTGGATAACCGCGCTTTTCGATGTAAGCGATTTGAGCGGCGGCATCGTCGGGAGTGCCGTACAGCATCGTGACGGGAATTCGCGCTGGAAGTCCGTTGGTGATGCCGCTCGTGTAAAAGAGATCGAAGCCGGTGTGTTGGGCTGGACCGGTCGAATTCACGTCGTCCGCGGAATGCCAAGGATCAATTGAGGAAGAGCAGTACGTGAACTTTTGCTGTTCGTCGGCATCCTGAGCGGCGGCTTTGAATTCGTTGTTCGCATCGACGGTGCCGAGTTCGATTTCTTTGATGGCGTAGCCGACGCAGTTGCGAATGTCGCCGGAGCCGTGTTCGTCACAGGTGTTCGAGGATTCGGTCATCCAGATTCGGAAATATTGTGCGGTTGCCGGAACGCTGGCCAGCTTCAGGGTTTCTGTGCCGCCGGTCGCATTTTTCTGGGCCCCTAAATCGAAGGTCTTCCATTCGCCGTCGGGGCCTTTGTCGAATTCGAGTGGATTTTTTCCAACCCAATATTCGACACGGTAGGTCGTCGCGAATGGCGCTGCCCAGGCGATCCGAATCGCGTTCACTGCTTTTTGCGATTTGAGGTCGATGACGACCCATTGCGGATGAAGCGCGTCGCTTTCACCGGTAAATTTCGAAGTGAGGTACGGATTGCTTTTCCAGTAGGTGAGATTTGGGCCAATGATTGGGCGGTCGCCGCTGGTCGAGAATCCGCGGTGGGGCAGCGCATACGGAAGGATGTAACGAATCGGTTCTTTAAGCTCGGTGCTGCCGGTGAAGTAGCCGCGCTTGCCTTCCGCGTCGCTCCATGTTCCGTTTTCGGTCCAGTGCCAGGCGGCCATGCGGAGTTCGGTGTTGTTGCGATAACTGATGGGGCCCCAACCGGCGCCCAGCGATTCTTGAATGATGTGCGGGGTGTAGACCTTATCGATGCTGGAGTGCGAGAGTGCGTCGATGGAGCTCCCGATCGCGACATCGGGATCGAAGGTATTGAGTTCGTGTCCCGGAGTGGTGTCGACGTGAATTGTCGCGACTTCGTCTTTCGATTGAGGCCGCGCCGCTTGAGCGCAAACGAGAATCGACACGAGGAAGGCCGAGATTGATTTCAATTTCATGCCTATGACCCTGCTCTAGCTGCGGAAATATTTTTCGAATCCGGATTTACGAGAAACCATCCGATTGCGCCTGCTCCGCAAAGTGCGGCCGCAACCATAAAAGACGCATTCCAGCCGTAACGGGCAGCAATCCACGGAGTGAGCGAGGCGGTAAGAGCCCCGCCTGCTTGAGCGCCCATGTTCATGAAGCCCGAGACCGAGCCGGAAAATAGTCCGCCGATGTCGGCGCTAACTGCCCAAAACGAGCTTTGCGAGAAGTAAAGCGCGCCGGCGCCGCCAGCGAGGACAACACTGGCGAGACGCGCATTGTCGACCTTTGAGCCGAAGGCCAGAAAAACACCTGCGAGTGCGACTGCGATGCCCGCGACGATGCAACGGCCGATGCGATGGCCGGCGCGACGCGTCACGACATCGCAAACCAGGCCGCCGAGCGGGCACGCGATGGCCATCGCGATAAAGGGAAGTGTTCCGTAGAACGCACTGGCTTTCAGATTGAGGCCCCGCACTTCGCTAAGGTAGCGGTAGAACCACGCGAAAAAGATCCAGGCGACATAGCCGTAGCAAAAGTAGCTGAGCGTGACGAGCCAGATGTTGATGTTGCTCAGGATGGCGGCCCACGGCTGGGAAGTTCGCGCTGCGGATTTCGCCGTTTGAGTGCCGAGCGTCAGGCCGGTGTTGATGGTTGCGAGTTCGACGAGCGAAACACGCGGGTGCTGTTCAGGCTTGTCGCGCGCTGCGAGATACCAGACGAGTCCCGCGGCGCAGCCGATCAGAGCGCAAACCCAGAATGAAAAGCGCCAGCCGTGGTGCGACATTGTGTAGATGACGATAAAGGGCGAGACACCTGAGCCGACTCCAACTCCTGCA
>JAFAZL010000938.1 GCA_019239815.1 Acidobacteriota bacterium | reverse complement strand
CACCGAAATCATCGAAGTGCGGCTGCGTGAGATCGATAATGAAGAGCGTGTCGTGCTGGTTGACCGTGTAGACTAGATGCAATTCCGGTTGAAGACCGGGCGCAGGAGAATAGAATTCGGCAACGAGTGACAAAGTGACGCATCGCTTTCGCGACTTTCTGGCTCTGGAACCGCTCACCGCGGACGAACTGACATTTCTTCTCGATCAAAGCAAGTCCTTTCAAGAAATTCAGCGGCATCCTTTAAAGAAACTGGCCGTGTTGCGCGGCAAGACCGTGGCGCTGGCATTTTTTGAGACTTCAACGCGCACGCGCATCAGCTTTGGCACGGCGGCTTCGCGGCTCGGCGCGGACCAGATGAATTTGCAGGCCGAGGCTTCGAGTCTGAAAAAGGGTGAATCGCTGCTCGACACAGTGCATACGCTGGACGCGATGAAGCCGGACATTCTGGTTATGCGGCATGCGGCTTCGGGCGCGCCGGAGTTTGTGGCGCGGCATCTCGAAATTCCCGTGATCAATGCGGGCGATGGAACGCACGAGCATCCGTCGCAGGGATTGCTGGATGCGCTGACGATTCGCGATCGGAAAGGGACGATCGAGAATCTGAATGTGACGATTCTGGGCGACATCAAGCACAGCCGCGTGGCGCGTTCGAACATTCATCTGCTCGGAAAATTTGGATGCAAGTTCACGTTGTGTGGGCCGTCGATGTGGCTGCCGAAGGAACTGGAGCAACTCGGAGCGGCGAGCGGGACGAAGGTTCGGCGCGTGTTCAAGATCGAAGAGGCGCTCGAAGATGCCGATGTTGTACTCGCGCTGCGCGTGCAGAACGAGCGGCTGTATGAGCCGTCGATTTCGCTGAACGATTACATTCTGCTGTATCAGCTCAGCGCTGATCGCCTGCGGCACGCTAAAGCTGATGCGATCGTGCTGCATCCAGGGCCGCTGAATCGCGGAATCGAAATTACGCCGGAAGTTGCCGACGGACCGCAGTCGTGCGTGCTGGAACAGGTGACGAACGGCATCGCGGTGCGCATGGCGTTGCTCTTTCAGTTGGCTGCGGCCGACGCTGAATCGGAAGAGCTACCTTCGGGCGATATGGCTGCACAAACAGGTGCGCCGAAGACCGACCAACCACGCAATCGCCGGGCGACCGATAAGGCGTCCGACACCAATACAAACGCGAAAGAGGTAAAGGACCCCTCGCATGCTTCTCATTAAGAACGGCGGCGTGTTGAATCCGGCGACGAAGACCGACGCGGCGATGGATGTGTTGCTCGACGGCGATCGCATTAAAGAAGTTGCGGCTGTTGGGAAAACATCGGCGGGCAGCGCGCAATCGCAGAATGGATTGGAAGTTTTTGATGCGAGTGGGTTGATCGTCGCACCAGGATTTATCGACATTCACGTTCACCTGCGCGAGCCGGGGCAGGAAAACTCCGAAACGATTGAAACCGGGACGCGTTCGGCGGCGAAGGGCGGGTTCACCGCGGTTTGCTGCATGCCCAACACGAAGCCGGTGAACGACAACGCGAGCGTCACGCATTTCATTATCGATCGCGCGAAAGCGGCGGGCGGCGTGCGCGTGTGGCCGATCGGCGCGGCGTCGGTCGGCAGCAAAGGCGAAGCGATCGCAGAAATTGCCGCGATGCGCGAAGCGGGAATTGTTGCGGTGAGCGACGACGGCAAGCCGATTGCAACTGCGAAGCTCGCGCGGCAGGTGATGGACTACTGCAACTCGCTCGGGATTCCGGTGATCGAGCATTCGGAAGATCTTTCGCTGGCGGCGGGCGCGGTGATGCGCGAAGGCGTTACATCGACGCGCCTCGGATTGGCTGGAATGCCGGCTGCGGCGGAATCAGTTTGCGTCGCGCGCGACGTGCAACTTGCGCAGCTCACCGGCGCGCGATTGCACATCGCGCATCTCTCAGCGAAGGGCTCGCTCGATCAGGTTCGCTTCGCGAAGCAGCAGGGGTTGAAGGTGACGTGCGAAGTTACACCGCACCACTTCACGCTGATCGACGAAGACGTGCAGTACGATTCACGCTTCAAGATGAATCCGCCGCTGGCTGCGCGCGAAGATCGCGATGCTCTGCTCGCAGGGCTTGCCGACGGCACGGTGGATTGCATCGCGACCGATCACGCGCCGCACGAGCCTGCGCTGAAAGATGTGGAATTCGACCGCGCGCCTTTCGGAATTTTGGGGTTTGAGACGGCGATCGCTCTCTCTCTCGAGCAGCTCGTTCACAGCGGACGAATTTCGCTGATGCGAATGGTGGAGCTTTTCACGAGCGGCCCGGCGCGTGTCCTGGGGATGGAGCGAACGCTGGCCGCGGGCCAGCCAGGCGACGTCACAATTTTCTCTGCCGATCGCGCGTGGACCTACGACGTGAAAGATTCGCCGAGCAAGTCTCGCAACTCACCGTTTGACGGGCGAAAGTTCAAAGGCGGGCCGATGGCGACGATCGTCGCCGGTAAGATCGTGTGGAGGCACTAGCTCGCCGTCGCGTGTGGATGCTGAATGCGGGCCCGGCAACAATGAATCGCTTGGAATTATTTTGGAGTTTACCGCACGTTTTAGTGCGCGCCGGCTTCGGCCGCGGGATGCATGCCGTGTTGCGGCACTTCGTGAATGCCGCGTGCGGGTGGCTGAATGTTATGCCGGTAAAAATGATCGAGCGGCGAGCGGCCTTTCCCCGTCGGATAAGCTTTTTCAATCGCTTTTGTGACGTAGGCCTTCGCCAGCATTGCGGCTTCGAGCAAAGGCCGGCCCGAGGCTAACTGTGCCGCTATCGCAGAAGCGAAGGCGCAGCCGGTGCCGTGCAAACTTTCTTCACGCACGCGATCTCCGGCGAGCGGAACAATCTCGTTTCCGTCGAACAGCACATCGACGGCGCGATGATCCATGTGTCCGCCCTTCACGATCACGGCGTGCGCGCCCATCTCGACGATTTTCTTTGCGGCCGCTTCCATGTCGCCGATATCTTTAATCGTCAATCCCGTCAGGATCTCGGCTTCCGGAATGTTCGGAGTGATCACCGTCGATCGCTTCAAAAGTTCGGTGACCACGAATTTGATGCCCGCGGCATCGAGCAATTCTGTTCCGCTCGATGATTTCATCACCGGGTCGTGAACGACGTGCGCGTATTTGCCCGCGTCGAGGAATTCCGCGACAACCGCCGCGTTTCCGCGGTTGCCGAGCATGCCGATCTTCACCGCGGCAATTTCGGAGTCGTTCACGAGGCAATCGAGTTGTGCGCGTAATGCGGCGCTTGGCGTGTTATGCACGTCGGTGACGCCTTGAGTGTTTTGCACGGTCAGTGACGTAATCGCCGCGATGCCATAGCATCCGTGTGCCGCAAAAACTTTGAGATCTGCTGCCGTTCCGGCGCCGCAGCTCGGGTCGAATCCTGCAATCGTCAACAAAATCGGAGGTGTGATACTGGAACCATTGTTCCCGTTGTGAGCACTCATGATTTCGTACTTATTGCCCCGCTATTTCAAAAAGTTTGGGCCCGAATTATTTTTTTTTGCGAGCACTTCGCGACAAAACTCGAACAAAGCGCAAATTGCCGATACTTTCCGCGAAGGAAGTATCGGCACTTGCGAATGTACGCGCCTTGGTTTCGCCTACGCAACTAAATATTTCGTGTAGAGGCCCGTAGCGGCAACGCCGAAGCGTGCCTTCAAGGTGGAACGAGCATGGCTGAGGTTAGTTGCTTGTAGTGTGGTTCGTCGCGCCAGCAATCACGGGAACAAGCCGCGCACGAGCAGCGCTTCGGAAACGCGCCCGACGGCGAGAATCATCGCGCCGGCTCGCGGCGGCACGTGATGTTTTCGCATCGTATCGACCATTTCGTGAAACGAGCGCACCATGATTTTTTGCAGCCGAGCGTTTACTTCTTCCGCGTCCCAGGCGAGTCCTTGCTGGTTTTGCATCGATTCGAAGTGGCTCACCGTAACGCCACCGGCGTTGGCGAGGATGTCGGGCAATACGGTGATGCCGCGACGCGCCAGGATTTCATCGGCGTGAGGTGTTGTCGGGCCATTTGAGGCTTCGGCGACGATGCGCGCTTTGATCGCTTCGGCATTGTGCAGGGTGATCGCATTTTCCAGCGCCGCCGGAACGAGGATGTCGCACTTCATCGTCAGCAAATCGTCGTGGGAAATTCTCGAAGCGCCAGGCATGCCGACAACAGTTGCTGCCCGTTCTTTGTAACGAATCGCCTTGATCGGGTCGATGCCGCGCGGATTCGCAACTCCACCGCGCGTGTCGCTGATCGCGACGATCTTCGCCTTCTTCTCGGCGAAAATCCGCGCCGCAGCGGCGCCCGAATTGCCGAATCCTTGCACCGCGACGCTTGCGCCACGCAGCGACATCTTCTTCAGCTTGCACGCTTCTTCGACGATCGCGACTAACCCACGTGCCGCCGCGTCATGGCTGCCGATGGTTCCACCGATCGATTGCGGCTTGCCGGTGACGACACCGTGCGTCGCGCGGCCGACAGTCATGGCGTACGTGTCCATGATCCACGCCATGGTTTGCGCGTCGGTGTAAACGTCGGGCGCTGGGATGTCGCGCTCGGGGCCGATGAGCGGCAGAATTTCGCTGGCGTAACGACGTGTCATACGCTCGAGTTCGCTCTTCGACATGCGCTTCGGGTCGCAAACAACGCCGCCCATCGCGCCGCCGAGCGGCAAGCCGACGATCGCGGTCTTCCACGTCATCCAGGTCGCGAGCGCTTTGATTTCGTCGAGTGTCACGTTGGGATGGAAGCGTGTGCCGCCTTTGCCGGGTCCACGCGCGACGTTGTGCTGCACGCGGTAGCCGGTCAGAACTTTCACCTGGCCGTTGTCCATCTTGGTGGGAATCGAAACTTCAAGGACGCGCTTCGGCGTCCGCAGGATCTGGCGCAGGCCGGGATCGAGCTTGAGAAACTCCGCCGCCATGTCGAACTGAATCTGCGCGATGCGGAATGGATTGAGATCCTCTCGCGGCGCTATGCGCGGAACGATCGGTGGTACGGCGGGCTTGGCGACCGTGGCCATCGGCTTTCGGTCCTTTCGGGTTCGCGCCCTGTGCGCGACCTCACTCGACTGCGGTCGAGTGCCTTGCGTGCATCTTGTTGATTTAACTTGGCCCGACAACAACCGCAAAACCGTTAAAGTCGTGAACCCGCTTCAGCCGTTCGCAATTTTCTTTTCCTCGGCACCGGGGTTTGCGAGCAAATACTTATCCCGGCACTGCGTCGAGCAAAAATGGATCAGCTCGCCATTCTGGCGCAGCGGAATCGCCAGAACCTCGGCTACGTGCGCCCCGCAGATCGGATCGCGGACCAGTCGGCGCGACGTACCAACCGTTCCTGGCCGCCGCGAAATCTCCGCTTCCCGCGGGTCCAAAGGCTCTGAACTCTGTGCACCGCCCCGCACCATCCAGCCTATGAGTTTCCTCAGCAATGCGACGCTCCAAGAGACGATGATGAGCCAGAACAGGAATCGTATGATGCGGGCAATGAAATTCATCGCTTACTTGACCCAACTCTTTCCAAAACGAATCCGGCAAAAGTCCCCTTTGAGTCGTCCGGCGGTTCGCCGGAAGGCGGGATAGCCCCTCGACCCTGAGCGGAATGCTAAAAACGAGTGTATGCAACCCCAAAAGTAGGAGTCAAACGAAAACGCGTAAATTCAACGAGTTGCGTGCGATTGGAAGGATGGGCTTGCGATGGCGAGGCCGAACACGCGGAGCCCTAAGGGACTTATTATCAATGACATGGTCGACAGGTGGCGACGCAAGTTGCTGTGAGCGGTTCAGGGACCCGGAATGCGATCGATGCCCAT
>JAFAZL010000873.1 GCA_019239815.1 Acidobacteriota bacterium | reverse complement strand
ACTGGTGCTGCTTTTCTGCTTAGACTCCGCGGCATTTAAATTTCTGCGGGGCGTGTGTTTCGGCGTGCTTGGCCGCAATCCGTTAGGTATTTAAATCTAGGTTTGTTTCACGGGAGGGGAATCTCGGTGCGAGGAACGGTTAAGTGGTTCAATAATTCGAAAGGATATGGATTCATCGGGCGCGACGATGGTCCGGACGTCTTCGTCCACTACTCTGCAATCACAGGCGAGGGTTATCGGACATTGCAGGAAGGAGATCCGGTCGAGTTTGAAATTGTGCAGGGGCCCAAAGGTCCTCAGGCCGCCAACGTTCAAAAAGCGAGTTGAGTTTCCATTCAGCAATCATATTTGGCCGGCGGATCATCTCCGCCGGCCTTTTCTTTGTACGGCTTCTGCAATCGAGAGCCGTAGATGCTCTTACAACCTTTCTCGCACTATAATCGCGCCATGGACAACAAGACGCTCGCACGAATCCTCCGAGAAACCGCGCAGTTGTTGGAAATCGATGGCGCGATCATCGGTAGGTATCGCACCTATGAAAAAGCCGCGGAACTTATCGCTGGAATGCACGAGTCGATTGAACAGCTCGCCAAGGAGCCGGGCAAGCTTGAAGAGTTGCCGGGAATCGGCGAGCGAATGGTCGAGCATATTGAAGAAATTTTAAAGACGGGCGACTACAGCCTACGGCAGAAACTGCTGAAGAAGTTTCCGGTCACGCTGCTCGATATTTTGAATTTGCAGTCGCTTGGCCCGAAAAAGGTCGCTTTTTTGTGGTCAAACTTCAAGGCTGCGACTGTCGCCGATGTGGAAAAACTAGCCCTGGAGGGCAAACTGCGCGATCTGCCGGGTTTTGGCGAGAAGAGCGAGCAGAACATTTTAAAGGCAGTTCAGACGCATAAGCGTTCGACCGGCCGCTACCGACTTGATACCGCGGAGAACTCAGCCGCTCAGATCATCGAGCACATCAACAAATATCCCAAGGGCATTGAGTCGATTACTCCGGCTGGGTCTTTAAGGCGCGGGCGAGAAACGGTCGGAGATCTCGACTTACTGCTCACGCTTGCGGACGGGTTTACGGCTCAGAAGCACATCGACGCGATCGCTGCGCACATCCTGACCTTTCCGCGGATCGACCAGGTCCTCGCCAAGGGCGAAAATAAAGTCAGCTTTAATCTCGACAACGGCCTGCAGGTCGATGTGCGCCTGCTCGACCAAGACTGCTTTGGAGCCGCCCTGCTCTACTTCACCGGGTCGAAGGAACACAACGTCAAACTCCGTGGTCGCGCCAACGATATGGGATTGACGCTGAACGAATATGCGCTGGCAACGCTAAAGGGCGAGAAGCGTGTCGCCGGCCGAACGGAAGAAGAGATATACGTAAAGCTGAAACTCGACTACATCCCACCTGAACTTCGCGAGAACACCGGCGAGATTGCTGCTGCCGAAGCTCATAAGCTGCCAAAGCTGATCGAGTTGTCAGACGTAAAGGGCGATTTGCAGATGCACTCCACCGCCAGCGATGGTAAACACACGGTTGAGCAAATGGCCGAGGCGGCGAAAGCGCTTGGCCATGAGTACATCGCGATGACCGAACACTCGAAATCGGTCACGATCGCGAATGGCCTCGATGAAAAGCGAGTCGTGGCACACATCAAGAAATTGCACGCCATCGACGCCAAGGGCCTCGGCATTCGGGTTCTCGCTGGATCGGAAGTTGACATTCTCAAGGAAGGCCAGCTCGACTATTCCGACGAAATCCTTGCGCAGCTCGATGTTGTGGTTTGCTCGATCCACTCATACATGCAACTCGATCGAGACGCGATGACCGACCGCATGTTGGCTGCGATCGAGAACCCCTATTGCCAGATCATCGGCCACCCGACAGGTCGTCGCCTGTTGGTTCGCGATTCCTTCGACTACGACATGGAGAAGGTGCTCGCGGCCTGCGCCAAGCACGGCGTCGCCATGGAGTGCAATTCCTACCCTGAACGGCTCGATCTGCGCGACGTCTACCTGCGGATGTGCAAAGAGCGCGGCGTCAAGGTGGTCATCTCCACGGATTCGCACAACACCATGCACCTGCCCTACATTCGATACGGTGTCACCACCGCTCGGCGCGGCTGGCTTGAGAAGTCCAACGTGATCAACACCCTGCCCGTCGAGAAATTTTTGGCTGCCCTAAGACCAAAGCCCGGCTCAGTCGTCAAGACCGTAGCGGCAAAGGGTCCTCGATAGGCCGAGCGCTCAGGGCAAACAGGCGTGTGGAACCTTTTCCCGACACTTTGCGTACCTTAGGCATCACGAACGGCGCAGCTCAAGGCGCCAAGAAGCAGCCCAACGGAGGCATCGCTCCCATGAACCGACTCGTTCGCCGACGCGCCATTCGGATGGCGCTTCCTTTCGCAGCACTCGTTGCGGCGGCTGCTTTCACAGCCCCATCCGCTGACGCCGAGGAATGGAACAAGGCTTATACCGTCTCCGGGCGAGCCCAGGTCCGCGCCGAAACCAATGACGGGGCGATCCAGGTTTATACCGGCGACACCAAACAGGTCGAATTTCGGGTTACCTACAACGGATACGAGCTAGACAAGAACCTCCATATCGATTCACACCAAGATGGCGACAGCGTTCAGATCAATGCCCGGGTGAATGGCCATTGGGGTTTCTCCTGGGGCGGGCATAATCGTGGACTGAAGATCGAAGTTCACATGCCGAAGGACGGTGATCTTCAGGTCGACACCGGCGACGGCTCGGTCACAACGCAAAGTATCAATGGTCATCTGAAGATCCACACCGGTGACGGCTCCGTCCGCGCCGATCAGGTAGCCGGCGATGTTGACATCGACACGGGCGATGGCAGCATCACCGTGAATGGTGCTAAGGGCGACATCCGCCTCCGCACAGGCGACGGCCACATCGAAGCCGGGAATCTCGACGGAAAAGTCGATGCCTATTCCGGAGATGGCCATATTACTTTGGATGGTCGAATGGACGCGCTGCAGGTCAAGACCGGCGACGGAAGTATTGATGCACGGATTCGATCCGGTTCGAAGATCGACTCCGGCTGGAGCATCCGCACCGGCGACGGTAGCGTTGACGTCGTTCTGCCGGCCGAACTCCAGGCGAACATCGAGGCCAGCACCAACGACGGCCA
>JAFAZL010000743.1 GCA_019239815.1 Acidobacteriota bacterium | reverse complement strand
CGCTCGGCTTCGGTCTGGCCAAGTTGCTCGACAGCACGGGCACGCTCGACGGCAATCGCCACGAGCGAGCTGACAGCTTCAACGGATTGGCGTGAGAGCAACGAACCGGATATGCCGAGGCTGCCAATCGGGCGAACGCCGAGACGAATCGGGAGAAAGTAGACACCGGCTTCTTGATCCATCGAGATTTCGTCGTTGACGAAGGCGGCTTTCATTTGAGCTTCATCAAGCTGAGCGTCGCCGAAGCCGGAGCGGTAAAACTTGTCTTTTTGAGGAAGGAAGAGTTCGGCGGCCCCCGTTTCGAAGCTCTCGACGATGTAGTTGGGGATGGCGTTCATCAACTGGATGACGTTGCCTTCGCCGAGGAGTTTGCGGCTGAAGCGATACAGACGCTCGACTTCGCGACGGCGTTGGTTTGCTTCGTCGGCTTCGAGGCGGATGCGATTGGAGAGTTGACTGCCGGTGATGGAGACGACCAAGAAGGCAAAGAGAGCAACCCAGTTTTGTGGGTCGGCGATCGTGAACATGCGGACCGGCGGCAGGAAGAAATAGTTGATGGCCAGCATGGCGAGGACCGACATAAAGACGGAAACCGCCATACCCCAGACAGCCGAAACTGCTAAAATTGCGAGTAGATACGAGAGAGCGACGGTGGTGTGGTTGACGTGGAAAAGGCGAGTGTAGACGTAGGTCACGCCTGCGGTGAGAAGCACCGAGGCGACAAAACCCACGACTCGTCCACCAATGAAACGTTGCATGAGGTCTGATGTCCAACACCCGGACCGATCCACCGGGCTTGTAAAACGCGATCATTCTATCGTAATTGTCCTTTGGAAGTTGTAAGTGTCAACGAACTGGAGAGTAGAGCGCGTGCCGAAAAAGCCCGAAGATTGGCTGGAAGTTGCTTCCCCACCAGCAAAAACCCGAGGGATTTTTAAGCTGTTTTTGGGGTATGCGCCGGGCGTCGGCAAAACGTTCGGCATGCTGAGCGAGGCGATTCGTCGCAAGAGCCGCGGCGAGGATGTGGTGATCGGCGTGGTGGAGTCCCACGGACGCAAAGGCATTGAGGAATTGATCTGCGGGATGGAATTCGTGCCGCGGAAAAAGATGGAGTACAAGGGCACGATTTTTGAAGAGATGGACGTCGACGCGATTCTGGCGCGGAAGCCTGCGGTGGTGTTGGTCGACGAACTGGCGCATACAAATATTCCGGGAAGCAAACATCGCAAGCGCTATGAGGATGTGCAGGAGCTGCTGGCGGCGAACATCGATGTGGTATCTACGCTGAACATCCAACACATCGAGAGCATCGCGCCGGTGGTGCGATCGATTACAGGGATTGTGGTGCGCGAAACGGTGCCCGACTGGGTGCCGCTGACGGCGTCAGAAACAGTGATGGTGGACTTGACGCCGGAAGCGCTGCAGAACCGGATGAAACGCGGCGACGTTTACTCGACGGAGAAGGTCGAGCGGTCGCTGAAGAATTTCTTCAGGCGCGGGAATTTGATCGCACTGCGCGAGTTGGCGCTGCGGCAGGTTGCGGAGCAAGTGGATCGCAGCCTCGAGACGTACATGGAGGATCAGGACATCCGCAAGAACTGGGGCGTGCGGGAGCGGATGGCGGTATGCGTGTCGGCGAATCCAACGGGACAATACTTGATTGCTCGGAGCGCGCGCATGGCGCGGCGCATGGATGCGGAGCTGTATGTGGTGCATGTGGACCGTGAATTTGGGCCGAAGGAATCGAATCAGAGCGCGCTGGGCGCAAACCTGAAGTTTGCGGAGAATCTGGGCGCGAAGGTGGTGCGGCTAAAGGGGCGCAGCGTCGCGGATTCCGTGGCGGACTTTGTGCGGTCTAAACATATTACGCAGGTGATTTTTGGGCGGGCGCCGGTGCATGACTGGCGGAAGTATTTGTATTTGTCGGCGGTGCATCGGTTTTTGCGGGAATCGCCGGCGGTTGATGTGCACATTGTTACGCAGGAGCCGGAGGAGTAGGCTCACGCGTGTATTGCGCTTACGTTCCTCACTGCAAATATTCGACATCGTTTTGACTTCACGTTGATAGCATGCGCCGCACCGAGCGGTGCCGAACGGCATCTTACCTACCAGTGCGCGAGGTCGTTAAAGCAGTTAAAACATCTCGATTGAGAACGATACGACGATTCGTTCGTGTGCTGGGCGCAAACAGGGCGCGCGCAGTGCGCGGTCCAGGTTGAGGCGGATGATCGAACAAACTGACGTGTTTGTGATTGGCGGAGGTCCGGCTGGGCTTGCCGCCGCAGTTGCCGCGCGAAAGAAAGGGTTTCGCGTGGTGGTGGCGGACGGCGCGCAATGGCCGATCGAGAAGGCGTGCGGCGAAGGATTGATGCCGGATACGGTTGCGGCGCTGCGAGAGCTGGGCGTGAGCCTCGGCGCTGGCGACGGGCAGGTGATGCACGGCGTGCGATTTGTCGCGCGAGAGAGTGAAGTCGAGGCACGATTTCCGGCGGAGTGCGCGATTGGCATGCGGCGCGCCGTACTGCATCGGAAGCTGGTGGAGTACGCGGAAAATTGCGGCGTGGACTTGCTTTGGGGAACGTCTGTGATGGGTGTTTCGCGGGATGGCGTGACGCTTGCGGCTCGCGACAAGGGTGAGGGCGTGTTCGTGCGGGCGCGCTGGATTGTGGGCGCCGATGGGATCGCGTCACGCGTGCGGCTCTGGGCCAAGCTTGATGCCGCGGAGCGACGCAATTCTCGATTTGCGGTGCGGCGACACTATCGAATGCGACTGTGGTCGGACTTCATGGAAGTGCACTGGGGGGATTGCGCGCAGGCTTACGTTACGCCTGTGGGTGCGGACGAGGTTTGTCTGGTGACGATTTCTGGTGATCGCCGGGCGAAGACCGTGGCGCTGTCGGAGGAGTTTCCTCAGTTGGCGCGGCGAGTGGCAGCCGCTGAGCTAACGGGACATGAGCGCGGCGCGATTACGATGATGCAGAAATTGCGTCACGTGCAGCGAGGGACTGTTGCGTTGGTGGGTGATGCTTCCGGCAGCGTGGACGCGATCACTGGAGAGGGATTGTCGCTGGGATTTCGGCAGGCGATGGCGTTGGCTGATGCGCTCGAAGAGGGAGACTTGTCGAAGTATGAGGTTGCGCATCGAGGGCTGATGCGGAGGCCTGCGCTGATGGGGCGGCTGATGCTGGCACTCGATGGGCGTCCGTGGTTGCGAGAGCGGGCGATTCGGGCTATGGCGCGCGACGGCCGAGCGTTTGAGCGATTGCTGGCCGTACACATTGGAGCCAAGTCGCAAGTTCATCTTGCAGGAATCGGAGCGACGTTGGGTTGGCGTTTGGTTCAGGCGTGAACCGGTGCGACTACGTGGGCCGAGATGTCTCTGTGAGCTCGATAAGCCAGATTTATCCTCTTCCTGACAACTATTAATTTGACTGATTGACTTCCCCAAACTCATCCTGTACATTCATGGCGTTGTCATGATCTGCAACGCCATCACGCACGCGCGAGCCACCACGGCCGTTACGACGGTCGAAGTATCTTGCGTAGTCGTACGAATTATTCCCGTTATTCGATGGGAAAGTTCAGGATGATGGCGGCCTAGCCAAAAGGCAGCGAAGTTTTCAGCCATCATCCAAAAGCGATGATGGCTTTTTTGTTTTGGATGGCGGTTGAGTAGTGCTTGAAGTAAACGTTGCGATCCTTCGGCCGCTTGACGCGACCTCAGGATGACAACATTGAAGTGTTTGGCAGATGAAGACCGGGAGATGACGAAGTGACTGAGCCTTTGCCGAAGCCGAGAAGTCATGCGTTGGTCGATGGCCCGAACCGGGCCGGAGCGCGCTCGATGCTGCGAGCGGCTGGATTGAAGGATGACGATTTCAAGAAGCCGCTGATTGGGGTGGCGAATACCTGGATCGAGATTGGGCCATGTAACCTCCACTTGCGCGACCTGGCGGCAAAAGTCAAAGAAGGCATCCGAGCGGCGGGTGGAACGCCGCTAGAGTTCAACACCGTTTCAATCAAC
>JAFAZL010000698.1 GCA_019239815.1 Acidobacteriota bacterium | reverse complement strand
GGCGGCGGGCGGCGGGGCGGCCAAGGTTTTGACGCGGGAGTTTGACCGGAATGTGGATGATTTGAAATTCTCGGCGGACAGCCAGAACGTGTTTTTTATTGCGGATGATGATGGGACGCAGAATCTTTGCAAGATTTCGGTGAATGGAGGCGAGGTTACCCGGGCGGTTGGTGGGCGGCTGATGGTGTACAGCTATTCGGTTGGGGCTGGTGGAGAGATTGCGGCGCAGATCGATCGGATGGACCGGCCGAGCGAGATTTATATAGTAGCAGCGGGCTCGGCGGCTGGAAGCGAGCCTCTGCGGATCACGCATACGAACGATGCACTGATTTCACAGCTGAAGATTTCGCCGGGCGAGTATGTGCACTTCAAGAGCAAGGATGGAACGACCGTCGCGGGATACTTGTACAAGCCGCTGGACTATGTGGCAGGGAAGAAGGCGCCGACACTTCTGATTCCACACGGCGGACCGGTGTGGGCGTGGTATGCGGAATTTCAGGCGAAGATTCAGTGGCTGAATGCGGCGGGGTATGCGGTGCTGACGCCGAATCCGCGCGGGTCGTCGGGATACGGGCAGAAATTTTGCCAGGCGATTTTAGCGGATTGGGGGAATAAGGATTTTCAGGACGACATGGCGATTGTGGACTACGCGATCGCGCAAGGAATTGCGGACCCGGAGAAGCTGGGCGTCGGTGGGCATTCGTACGGGGCGATTTCGACGGACTTTATTATTGGGCAGACGACGCGGTTTAAGGGGGCGATCTCGGATGCTGGCGCGGCGCTGCATACGACGAACTACGGGCACGATCAGTATCAGAAGGACTATGAGTTTGAGCTTGGGCGTCCGTGGGAGAAGGAAAATCGGGCGACGTGGGAGAGGTTGTCGCCGTTTTACAACGTAGCGAAGATTACGACGCCGACGTTATTTATGGGCGGGGCGATCGATTGGAACGTCCCGATCATCGGCGGCGAGCAGATGTATCAGGCGATGAAGAGTTTGGGGCGGGAGACGGAGCTGGTGGTCTATCCCGACGAGTATCATGAGTTTAAGACGCCGTCGCATATTAAGGATCGGTTGATAAGGCAGATGGCGTGGTGGGAACACTATGTGAAGGGGAATGCGACGCCGGCGACGCCGAAGGAGTTGGGGGCGCATGATGAGTGAGAAGAGAGTTGACAGTCGACAGTTGAAAGTCGAAAGCGAGAAGAAAAAGATAACGCAGAGGCGCAGAGGGCGCTGAGGTTCGCGGAGAATTAATGAAGTAAGGACGGGGAGGCGATACCGAGCGATCGTGATTGAAGTTGACGCCGAGCGGAGGAAGCCCCGCCTCTACAGTCTCGCAGACGACATTGCCTTTCCGAGCGGAAAAACGCCGGCGGGATACCGGCGCTACTAAGGCGCTGCTAAGAGTTTTCGGGGGAGGCGATGGCTTTGAAGCCGTAGGATTCGTACCGGGTGGTGATGGCGCCGTTGCGGGCGCTGACGACGGTGAAGCCTTCGGGGTAGCCGAGGCGGGGGCCGCGCCACCAGTTGCCGCAGACGGCGCCGCCGGTGATGTATTGAACGCCCCTCAGTGTGACGATTTCGTTGATGTGAAGATGACCCTGCAAGACTGCCACGATGTTGTGTCCCTCGAAAGCCGCTAGAACATCCGCTGAGTTGTCTACAGTCATCGTGTTGTATTTCGCTGGTGGTGTGTGGCTCGGTTGTGATTTCGGAGCATAAGTCGCGAAGGCGGAAACGAGGGGGGCGTGAACGGTGACGATGATCGGTTTTTGCGTGCCGGTCTGCGCGAGGTCGTCTTTCAACCATGAAAGTTGTTTGGCGGGGATGAGGGCCTGCCAGGCGTGGTCTTCGGTGGGCTGGATGGAGTCGAGGATGATGAAGTGCCAGCCTTTGTGGTCGAAGGAGTAGTAGGTCTTGCCCATGCGGTCTTCATACATTTTTTTGGCGTAGCCGGGGTCGGTGGAGGCGACGCCGCTGGCCGGAAGGATGCCGAAGACGTCGTGATTGCCGATGGTGTGGTGAAGCGGCATACGGAGCGATTGCTCAGTCGTCTTGTAAAGATCGAACACGGTGTTGGCGCGGGTGCGATCGACGCTGAGCGCGTCGAAGACGTGATCGCCACCCATGATGGCGAAGTCTGCGTCGACAGTGGCGATTTTGCGGAATGCCATGTCGCAGCCGTGGGCGGCGTCGAGTTCGGGCTGGATGTGGGTGTCGGTGAAGAAGACGAAGTCGAAATGGGCGGGGGAAGAAGTGCTGGCGTTTGTGATGAGTGAGGGAGAGATCGTTGCGCCGGCGGTGGTTAGGGCGACGGATTTTAGGAAGGTGCGGCGGGTGACGGGCATGAGGACATCCTTTGATTTGAAGATTGACGATTTCGGGGCAGTTTAGCATTTGTGTGACGGGTGTCGAGTTGGTGGCAGGAGAAAGAACGGACCGATC
>JAFAZL010000660.1 GCA_019239815.1 Acidobacteriota bacterium | reverse complement strand
CTTTTCGTTGACCGCGGCTGTGCGCACCGCGCAGCGGAGTTTGAACAGAGCGCGGCAGCCACTGAGTTCGGCCGAAGATGCACGCAGAGGCGATTCACCCGCTTGTCGTACAGAACCGAAGTTCTTCGAAAATTTCTGGATTCACTTCGACGAGAGATCAGCACCCCTACATACATTCACTGCATGCGCTAGGGATTCGTCCGAATTCCACGGCTTAGCTAAAGTGCGTTATCCATCAGATAAGCAAGCGCATTCGAAATCATTCACCGATTCCGCTCGCCAGCTTCACACCCAATAAGAGGAGAACATCGAATGCCTGAAAAGAAATCCGCATTGAAAGACTTGTTGGCAGACCAACTGCTCGACTTGCTCAGCGCGGAAAACCAGCTCATTGCGGCGCTGCCAAAAATGGCTGATGCCGCGAACGACCCCAAGCTGCAGGAAGCGTTTACCAAACACATCGAACAAACCAAAGGCCACGCCGAACGTCTCAAGAACTCTCTTCAGCTACTCGGCAATTCGTCCGGACCAAAGACCTGTAAGGCCATGAAGGGCTTGGTCGAGGAGGGGCAGGAAACGATCGAAGAAGGCGAGGAGAAAGACGAACTCACTTCGGATCTCGCGCTTATTGCTGCCGCACAGCGTGTTGAGCACTACGAAATATCCGGCTATGGCAACGCCCGCAGCCTCGCACGGCAAATCGGCGAGCGTGAAATCGCCGCTTTGCTTTCTCAAACTCTTGGCGAAGAGGAAGCTGCTGACTTTCTCTTGACGACAATCACCCAGCCCATCCTCCAACAGGCGACTTCGGTCGAATTCGGCAATGGCACGAAAGCTCCGTGGGGTGAACCCGGCGATACGGCCGGAACCTTCATTGCAACCGGTAAGGCTCGCGTTGCTTCTGCCAGTTCGGCGTCAAAACTAAAACTCAAATCCAAAAGGCATTCCTAGGAGCGTCCCGTGTACCACCACGTCAAAGAATTGATGTACACCGTTGAAGTCGGCACGCCCGATCCCGCTTTTGGCAACATGCTTCTTGAGCAATTTGGCGGCGCAAACGGAGAACTCGCGGCAGCCATGCAGTATTCCATCCAAGGACTGAACTGCGATGATCCCGAACGCAAAGACTTGCTCATGGACATCGGCACCGAGGAGCTAAGTCATCTTGAGGTCGTGGGCTCGTTGGCCCGACTTCATCTTCGACCGCTCAAAAATAATCGCCAAGCCGCCGAAGTTGACCCTCTTATCGCGATTGCTGGTGGTGGCGGCGTCGCGCTCCACAACTCCATGGGCGACGCTTGGACTGCCGACTATCTCAAGGTTACCGGCGAACTTGACGTCGATCTGCGTAGCAACATCGCCGCGGAGGCCCGCGCCAAAATCGTTTACGAGCGTCTGATCCGGTTTACGGACGACCCGGGATCGATCCGCGCGCTGCAGTTTTTGATGACGCGCGAAATCACCCACATGAAAGCCTTCACCGCGGCGCTGGAGAGCATGGGCGTCGACCGCTTCTCGATTGGCAGCCTTCCGCCGACGCCAGAGCTCGTCAATCAGTATTTCGACGACTCGACAGGCACAGGCGACCGCGGCGAGCCCAACGGGCGCGGCCCGTGGAACACTGGTGGCGACTGGCAAGTTGTCGAAGCGCCTGCATTCAAAGAGCTTCGATCCAGCTCTTCCGGTGTGCGCGCAACCGACGGCCTCTCCACTTCAAGCTCGAGAGCCGCAGCCAACGATTAGCCCAAGGAGCCGCCCTGTACTCGGCAATGTTCGTTCTGCACACCGTAGATCCAGAGCGGCTCTCAAACTGCTTTCAAACATCAGGACGACAGACTGAGCGCACAGTTAAGCAAACTTGATCATCAACTTCAGGATGCAACAGACGACAACTTCAGGATGCAACAGACGACATCGATCATTGACTTCAGGATCCTACCGACGTCGGCTGCTGCTCGGTTTTTCCTTCGCTGACGACCCAGCCGTCTTTCAGTTGGATGATGCGGTTGCCGTAAGTTGCGTTTCTCTCGGAGTGCGTTACCTGGATGATGGTTGTGCCAGCTTCGTTCAGGCGCTTGAAGAGCTGCATGATTTCTTCGCCTTGCTCTGAATGCAGATTTCCCGTTGGTTCGTCGGCTAGAATCAATTTTGGATTCTGAATCACGGCGCGGGCGACACCTACGAGTTGCTGCTGTCCGCCGGAAAGTTGGCTTGGAAACAAATCCTTCTTTCCGACGATGTTGAACTTGTCCAGCGCATCGCAAACCATGCTGACGCGTTCTTTGTGCGGTACGTTTTTGTATGACAGTGGGATTTCGAGATTTTCAAAAACGGTCAGGTTGTCGATGAGGTGGTAGCTCTGAAAAACGAAACCGATGTTGGCCTTGTGCAGCTCATTCCGTTTTTTCACATTAAGCCGGTGTACCGCCTGATCGAGAAAGAAATATTCGCCAGTCCACGAGCTATCCAGCATCCCGATGATGCTCAGCAGCGTTGACTTGCCCGCGCCTGAGGGTCCCATGATCGTCACAAACTCGCCCGGCTGAATGTCCAGCGTCACGCGCCGCAACAAAAAGAACTTGTTGGGCCCCGCCTCGATCGACTTCTCTAAATTCCGCAACTGAATCAGTGGTTCCACACCGTCTCCTTAAATCCTTCGTACATCTATCTGACGCGCCCGGTTCTCACTCGTCTGCTTCGACGTTGCCTTCCTCGCGTCCAGCGCCGCAGCGAAGACTCTCTTCTTTTCGCTCCCCAATCCTACTCCCATTTTGGGACGGACAAGGATGTGAGGACCCCTCCCCTCGGGTTTCTGCGCAAGGATGTGATTTTACGTGGTTTGCACCGTTACACTGCGCAAGGATGTGATTCTGAATGGTTTGCGGATGGCAAGAGCGTGCGGAGAGCACCGGCGGATTGTGTAAGCCGTTTATTTGTAGCGACATCGACTCAGTCATGGCGGAGTGCTCGCAGCGGATCCAAAGATGCGGCGCGGCGCGCTGGCAGGTAGCAGGCGAACGCTGCCACCGCCGCCAGGATCAGGGGCAATACCAGGAACGCCACCGGATCCGAAGCCTTCACATTGAACAGCAGTCCGGCCATCGTCTTTGCCAGTCCGTACGAAATCGGTAGTCCGATCGCCAAGCCGATCAGCGTCATCCGCATTCCGCCATTCAGCACCAACGCGAGAATATCTTTTGTCTGCGCGCCCTGCGACATG
>JAFAZL010000643.1 GCA_019239815.1 Acidobacteriota bacterium | reverse complement strand
ACCGTCTGGCCCGGTCGCATCGAAAAAATCCAATCTCAACCCGACGTCTATCTCGACGGCGCACATAACCCGTCGGCTGCACGCGAACTCACACATTTCATCGAACAAAACCTCAACGGCAAAAAGATCTTTCTCCTCTACGGCGCGCTTCGCGACAAAGCCGTCGATGAAGTCGCAGGCCTCCTCTTCCCGCTCGCTGCCGAAGTCATTCTGACGGCCCCAGCCACCTCTCGCGCGATTTCCGCCTCGCAGCTCGAAGAAATCGCCGCTCACTACGCGAATAAGAGCAGAACCATTCCAGACGCCAGCGAAGCGATCGACTACGCCTTGTCCAAGGCTTCTACCGACGACGTGATCTTCATCACCGGTTCGCTCTATCTGGTAGGTCAGCTTCGGCACTACCTGAAGCAAAAATTACAGCTCGCCGCGGCCGCGGCTGAAAAACGCTGAAAAAACTCGTAAGATATCCGCTCTCGATTTTTGAGCCCGTGCGAGGCCATCTTTACCAGGCGAGATGACGAAGAAACCGTCCAAATCGAAGACCGCTCCGAGCAAAGGCGCCTCCGCCGACACAAAGGCCACAACTGCATCGAACCCACAGCCGCTTGTTGGCATCATCATGGGCTCTTCCTCCGATTTGGAGACGATGGAGCACGCCGTCGAGACGCTCAAGAATCTCGGCGTCCCGCACGAAACGCGTGTCGTTTCGGCGCACCGCACGCCAGACTTGCTCTTCGAATACGCCTCCACCGCCGAACAGCGCGGCCTCGAAGTCTTGATCGCAGGAGCGGGCGGCGCCGCGCACCTGCCCGGAATGACCGCGTCAAAGACTGTATTGCCCGTGCTCGGCGTGCCGGTCGAATCGAAGGCGCTGAAAGGGCTCGACTCGCTCCTCTCAATCGCCCAAATGCCTGGAGGAATTCCGGTCGGTACCCTTGCGATTGGCAAAGCTGGCGCGATCAATTCCGCGTTGCTGGCCGCCGCGATCCTCGGCGCGAAACATCCAGCCATCCGCGAAGCGCTTCGAAAATTCCGCGAAGAGCAAACCGAACGCGTCCTCGCGAATCCCGATCCGTCATTGGCGCCAGCGTCGGGATTTCGCCTGACTTCTCCGGAGCCTCCAACCAACGAAGCTGAAGAACCGCAAGCTCCGGTCCCACCCAACGCCAAAAGGAAACCCGCGTGACCATCGGAATCTTAGGCGGCGGCCAACTCGGCTATATGCTGGCGCTCGCAGGCTATCCGCTGGGACTTCACTTCCGTTTCTTCGACCCGTCGCCCGAAGCTCCAGTCGGCCGCATCGCGCCGCGCGTCACCGCAGATTTCAACGATGAATCGGCCCTCGAGAAATTCGCCAACGGCCTTGCGCTGGTCACTTACGAATTCGAAAACGTTCCCGTTCAAGCAGTTCGCTTCCTCGCCGAGCGCGTTCCTGTCCTGCCATCCGAGAAAGCGTTGGAAGTCGCGCAGGATCGCATCAGCGAAAAAACTCTCTTCCAGGAATTGGGAATCCCGACAACCGAATTCATCCCGGTTGCGGGGCGCGATGACCTCGACGCAGCTGTGAAAAAGATCGGCCTGCCCGCCATCCTCAAAACTTCGCGCATGGGCTACGACGGCAAAGGCCAGTGGCACCTGCGAACGGCCGACGACGTTGCGAAAGCAAAAGTGGAACTCCCGCACGGGAAAGCCCCCTCGAATCACATTCCCTACATCCTCGAAAAATTCGTCCCCTTCGCCCGCGAGCTAAGCGTAATCGCAGTCCGCGCTCGAACCGGAGAAACCGCCGTTTACCCGCTCGTCGAGAATCATCATCGCGGCGGAATTCTTCGTCTATCGCTTGCGCCGGCCCCGCACCTCGACCCCACAATCCAGCGCGCAGCCGAGCAAGCCGCGCGCGCAGTCTTCGAGGAGCTCCAATACGTCGGCGTCCTCGCCATCGAATTCTTCGAACAACATGGAAAACTTCTCGCCAACGAAATGGCGCCGCGCGTCCACAACTCC
>JAFAZL010000628.1 GCA_019239815.1 Acidobacteriota bacterium | reverse complement strand
GCAATTGGCAAATACTTGCCGCACGCTAAGGAAGTGACCCTGCGGCCGAATGACAAGGCGACGCTGGATGTTGAGTTTGTTCACGTGGTGCGTGGGGCTGATTGATGAAGCGCTTGCGCACGTGGATGCTTGTGACTGGACTTGTGCTTGGGGTTGCCTGGCCGAGTGAGGGTGCAGGGGCGGAGACCGAGACAACAAGTCTGACGACAAGCGCAGGTTATCGTATCGCAGGAATTGCGTTGGATGCGGTTAGCGGACAGCCACTGGCACGGACGGAGGTTTCGATTGAGTCGCAAGAAGACAAGAAAATGCATGAGGCCTACACGACCGGAACGGACGGGCGTTTTTCATTCGACGGGTTGCCGGCGGGGCGATACGTGCTGATGGCAGGGCGGCGTGGCTATGTGAAGCAGGTATACAAGTTCCACGAAGGATACTCGACGGCGATTGTTGTTGGGCCGGGACTGAAGACGGATGAGGTGCGATTTGCGATGACGCTGGGTTCATCGTTCACTGGGCAAGTGCTGGATGAACGGGGTGACGCCGTGCGGAACGCACGGGTGATGTTGTTACGCGAAGTGTCGACGGGAAGGCGACGAAGATTGACGCGAGCGGGTTGCAAATACACGAATGATCTCGGGATGTATCGATTCGGACATTTGAGCGCGGGCGTGTATGTGGTGGCAGCAACGGCGCGTGTTTGGTATGCCGATGCAACTTCGACAGGGTTTGTATCGAGCGAGCCGCCGCCAGCGGGTGATGTAGATACGGACGTTGCATATCCGGTGACTTTCTATCCGAGCGCGACGGATGCCGATGTCGCGACACGAATAATGGTGGCGGCTGGGGAGAATGCGACGGCGAATGTGGTGATCACGCCGGTTCGGGCGCAGCACGTGACGATTCCGATCGACAACAATGACCAGAAACGGGTTGGAATCGTTTCTGCCGTGCAATACATCGCGGAGGGAATTACCGAGCGGGCGGACTATATGAATTCTGTCGGACCGGAAGGGATCACCATTGAAGGGTTGCCGCCGAGTCGCATCGATGTCATATGGACGACGGGAACCGGCAAGTCGGAGGAAGAGCATCTGAGATCGTTGAATTTAACCGGGAAAATTGACCGAGATTCGGCGGCGACTGTCGTGCGTGGAGCGTTGGACGTGGAGCTTGGGATGAAGGCGGCAGGAATGACGGTGAAGTTGGTGTACGCGAACGGAGGAAAACCACTTTCCACGACCGTTGGGCCGGACGGACGGTTTGAGTTTCGGGAAGAGATGTTTCGGGGTCGGTATTCGGTGGAGGTGCCGGAGATGGCGGAGGCGGCGGTGGGTGTGCGGGCGATCGGAGCGGGTGTTGACTCAGAGGGGATTGAGATTCAGCCGGGGAATGATGTCGAACTGCAAATTTCGGCGGGGCGGGGGGCACGGATTCGCGGGCGGGTGATGAAGAACGGAGCGGCGGCGGAGGGGATTTTTGTGGCGTTGGTGCCGGGGAGATTTGAGGATGCGAATAACTTGATGCGGGTGGCGCAGAGTGATTCGGATGGGACGTTTCGGATGAATGACGTGGTGCCGGGAAGATACTCGTTGATTGCGGTGGAGGATGGGTGGGATGCGGATTGGAGGAGTGCGGAGTTTTTGGGGAGATTTGTGGGAGGCGGAAAGATGTTGGAGATTGGGGCGGGGGCGGTGATGAATGTGGAGATTGAAGCAGCAAAATAACGGAGTAGCGAAGAAGGAAGGAAGAGGTTGACAGTCGACAGTTGAAAGTCGAAAGGAAGGCGAAGAAAGAAGCAAGGGGCTGCGGGCGTTTTGTGGTTGCAGACAATGGCCGCACTCGTCTTGACGGGTGGGGGCGGGATCGTTGGTTGCAGGTGATCGGGTGAGATCCTTCGGCCATCCTGCGGATGGCGCTCAGGATGACAGGCTTTTGAGCTGCGATTGAACCAAGAACATTGATGTTGGCGTCGGGAAGGTTTGCGTTGTCGGTGGAGGTTGTTACCACATGAGGCGATCGCCGCCTACCAGGGCTAGGTCGAGGATGGCGTCGTTGTCGCGATCGAATTGGATGTCGAAGTAGGAGTTGGCGAAGCGGCGTTGGATCTTGAGCGTTTTGGCGGCCTTGGCTGGGATGACGCCCTTCACTTTGGTGGCCCAATCGACGAATTGAGATTTTCCGTTGAGTTCGATGGGGATTTGGATGCTTACCGTTACGAAGCCGCGGAATTCCATGCATTCGATGTCTTCGCCGGTTGTGGGTGAGCAAGAGGCGCGGGCATCGGCGCGCATTGATTGCTCGAATTGATCCAGGCGAGCGAAATCATCGGCGCCGATAATGGCAGCGGTGAAATTTTGATCGGTGGGGACCTGGTGCGTGTAGAAGAGCACGCGATAGTGCTTTTGCGGTTTCAGGTCGAGGATTGCGAGGTCGCGGGAGCCTTCTTGGTCGGTTTGGGATAAGGAATCTGGCGAATAGTGAATCGGTTGAGCTTGCTGGAAGCGCAGCAGACCGTCGGGATTCGTTGTGACGTCGAAGAAGGCGTCGCTCAGGCCGACGTAATTTTTGTCGGAGCGTTCGGCGCCGTTGAAATAGGCGCGTTGCACTTTCAGGCGCAGGTTTGGTTTGAGATTTACGCCGCTGCGTTCGATGCGGTAGCCGTAGGCGTTGAAGAGACTGTCGGAGGGAAGAGTGGGTACGTTTTGAAGGATGTAGTCGTGAGCTGCGGTGTCGGACGGCGCGAAGCAAAAGGAAAGCTCGGCTTGGTCCACGGCGGCGAGGAAAGAGTAGAAGACGTCCATGACGTCCATCTCGTCGAGACCGATTGGACCGGAGAGCCATCTGTCAGGAGGGGCCATGACGACGCGAAAGCTCGAATCGTTGGAGTCGCGTTCCAGACGGAACATACCCTTCATGATCGAACACGCGTGAGATGTCGCGGGGACTTCGCTATTGGCGGCGAGTGTGAATGAGATGGATGTGTCGAGAGGCTGTCCGTAGGGTACGTTGGGGGACAGCAGAAGCGGAGTGCCTTTGACGGATTTCAGGTGGAATGCCGGATCGGTCCAGACTGCGGGCGGAGCGGGTGAGGTTACGGGTTTTCGGGGAGCGCAGCCGATGAGAAGGACGCAGATGAACAGGTGCGGCAGGGTCCGGAAGGCGGCGTGGATCGATCGAAGAGGCTTCCTCATTTGAAGTGGTCAAGAGTGAGTTGCTTTGCGGGTGTTTCGGGCCGCGCGCGGCCGTAGAACTTGAGCAATTGCTTCAGGGGCTGAAGCCCCCTCCTTTGTTAGGTTCTTATGTGGCGGCTGAAGCTGCCACCCCCTGAAGAAAAATCGGGCGACCCAGAGGTCGGTGGCGCATTCGCGACCGATACTGCGGTGAGTACGTTACACTCTTTGTACGATGAACCAAGTGGATATTTTTGAGGGACTGAAACGGTATTGGGGGTATGACTCGTTTCGGCCGATGCAGGAGCGGATTGTCGGGAGTTTGCTCGGCGGGCGGGATGCGTGCGTGGTGATGCCGACGGGTGGCGGGAAGTCGTTGTGCTACCAGCTGCCGGCCGCGATGTCACACGACAAGACGGTGGTGGTAATTTCGCCGTTGATCGCGCTGATGCAGGATCAACTGGCGCAACTGACGCAGATGGGGATTCCGGCGGGGACGCTGAACAGCGCGGTGGATGCGGGCGAACAGAGCCGCGTGGTGCGCGAGGCGGCGGCGGGGAAGTATCGGCTGCTGTATTTGTCGCCGGAGCGGCTGGCGCGTGCGGATACGGTGGATTGGCTGAGGCGCGTGCCGATTTCGATTTTTGCGATTGATGAGGCGCATTGCATTTCGGAGTGGGGGCATGAGTTTCGGCCGGAGTACCGGCAACTGAGTTCGCTGCGGGCAAACTTTCCTGGATGCGCGATTGCGGCGTTCACGGCGAGCGCGACGCGGCAAGTGCGGCACGACATCATTGCGCAATTGAAACTGCGGAATCCGGATAAGTATATCGCGAGCTTTCATCGTCCGAATCTGCGGTACATCGTGAGGGAGTGCGAGTCGGGGACGCAGGAGACGCTACTGCTGCGGGCGCTGCGCGCGTATGGCGATAGCAATCTGATCGTGTATGCGCCGACGATTCGATCGGTGGAAGAGACGGTGGATTTTCTGGAAGGCGCGGGAATTCCGGCGATTGCGTATCACGGGCAGATGGAGAGTGAGGAGCGACGGCGGAATCAGGAAAAGTGGATGGCCGACGAAGTGAAGGTGATGGTGGGGACGATCGCGTTTGGATTGGGAATCAACAAGGCGGCGGTGCGCGCGGTGATTCACCTGTCGATGCCGAAATCGGTGGAACAGTATTACCAGGAAGCGGGGCGGGCGGGGCGCGACGGGTTGCCGGCGGATTGCGTGATGTTGTGGCAGAAGAAGGATGCGGGGCTGCTGGCGTATTTCATCAACCGGTTGAACGATCTTGAAGAAAAAGAGCGGGCATGGTCGCGATACAACACGGTGCGGCGATTTGTGGAGGAAGCGGAGTGCCGGCACATGCGGATTTGCTCGCACTTTGGGGAGAGGCCGAAGTGGGGGCGGCGCAATGCGTGCGATGTGTGCCGGGTGATGCCGTCGTGGCTGGCGGAGCCGGTGGTGAGTGTTGGAAGGCGGTCGAAGAAGCGGCGAGGAATGGCAGCTGCGGCGGGTGCGGGTGCGACCGGTTCGGGAGC
>JAFAZL010000363.1 GCA_019239815.1 Acidobacteriota bacterium | reverse complement strand
CGTCAACATGATCGGCTGGGGACTCGCCTTCCGCGGCTGGTCCGGAGTCGCAATCGCATTCCTTCTTCTGATTCCGCTCGTTGGTCGCATCCGTTCCGAAGAGCGCCTCCTCCGCGAACACTTCGGCGCCGAATACGACGCGTATTTCTCACGTACCTGGCGACTGCTGCCAGGCATTTATTGATCCGCGGCTGAGTATTTGGTCTCCACACCTCCGCCTCAAATTTCCAAACAATCGCTCCCCTCTACTTCCGATTTCGATATCTGCGAAACGCCGGACAGCGCCCTCGCCGTCACGCTTCGAAACCCCCAAAAAAACGAAAGCTTGACAATCACAACCAAAGGAAAGTAAATGAAACAAATCGAAAGTGCCTCCGGATGCAGCTCCCGTCTCGAAGCGGGTAGCAGCTCTCAGCAGGAAGCCGCGAGGCAGGTCACAGACGAAAGTGGGGTGGGTATGGACTCGAATTTCCACAGCAGCATTACTGCACGTCTACGGAGAGCAACGCGAACCGCAGCAAAACTCGCACCATCAATCGGCATCGCAATCGCAACACTCTGTACGGCCGCAACCGCAACCTTCGTCGCGCCCGCGCCAGCCGCGGCGCAATCCAGCTATACCGCGCAACTCTCCGGCGTCGTTTCCGATTCCAGCGGCGGCGTCATCCCCGGCGCTAAGGTCACGCTGACCGACGAAGGCACTGGTGTCGCGTCCACCATCAATACCGACGAGCGCGGCATCTTCGTCTTCACCGGCATTCGTCCCGCCACGTATACAATCAAAGTCTCCGCCGACGGCCTCAACTCCCAAGAGCGCAAAGGCGTCGTCCTTGCTGTCAGCCAGCAAGCCAACATCGATTTCAGCCTCTCGCCCGGCAGCACCACCGAAAGCATTAACGTCACCGACCAAGCCCTGCTACTCGACACCGGCAACGCCTCCCTCGGCACCGACGTGTCCAACGAATACGTTCGCGATATTCCCCTTATCAATCGCAGCTTCTTCGGCCTCGTCTTCCTCGCCGGCGGCGTCACCGAGACTTCCGGTTCCGGCACGCAAGACTCTTACCCCTCCGGCACAAATTTCGTCTCCAACGGCCAGCGCAACGCCACCGCTGAAGTTCGCCTCGACGGGGCCCTCACCAGCGCCCCCGAACAGGGCGAAGGTGGGACCACCAACGTCTACTACCAGCCGTCGGTCGAAATCGTTCAGGAATTCAAAGTCGAGAACAACAGCTTCTCTTCGGAATACGGCAATAACGGCGGCACTGTCATCAACATCGTCCTCAAGGAAGGCACCAATCAATTTCACGGCAGCGGCTGGTGGTACGGTCAACGCTCGGCACTCGACGCCAACGATTTCTTCAACAACGCCGGTGGCGTGCCCAAGCCCGACCACGTTCGCGATCAATACGGCTTCTCGCTCGGCGGCCCGATCCGAAAGCAAAAGACATTCTTCTTCGTCGATTTCGAAAAGACGCGCCAGAACGACCCCGTCAATCTCTCCGGCACGGTTCCCACCGATGCGCAGCGCGCAGGCGACTTTTCGCAAACGTTCAATCCCGACGGCTCTCTCCAGCAAATTTTCAATCCGCACAATTGTGTGCCCGTTGATGCCAATCCCGCCGACGGTTGTCAGCGCACGCCTGTTGCCGGTAATAATCTCGCTGCCGCCGGTCTGATCGATCCCATCGGCCAGGCGCTTCTCAAGCTTTATCCCGAACCAAATCAGCCCGGCGATCCCACAACGGGCGCCGACAATTTCCGCACCTCAATCCTGTCGCAGGCGCCCGGCTACCAGTTCGACGTGAAGATCGATCATCACTTTAGCGATCGCCTTCGCGTTGGCGTTCGCTACAGCCAGCTCCATTCCGAATTCGACGTCCCATTTGTCCTCGGCAGCGGTACTTTCAACGACGGCTTCACTTCCTTTACCGACGTTCACAACGTAGGCACCGAACTCAACTGGACTCTCACGCCGACAACGCTCCTCACCAGCCGCTTCTCCGTCGATCGCGTCAACGCCCCCGTTCACTCGTCGCTCCCAAGCCTTTCCAGTGTCGGCTTTCCAGCCAGCCTCGAAGTCAATGGCGGGCTTTCTCGCATGCCGACAATCCAACTGGACTCCACCAATGATTGGCTCTCGATGTACACCCAGTGCTGCACCGACACCAACTTCGCTCACACGCTCTTCAGCTATTCGTCCGCGATCTCGTTCATCAAAAATCGCCACACCTTTAAAGTCGGCTTCGAGCAGCGTGAATTCTTCAACAACTTCTACCAGCCGCCCAATCCAACGGGCCTCTTCCACTTCGCGCAAAACGTCACCGCCGAATTTCCCGCGAGTGGCGACACCACTCAGGGCAATTCCTTCGCCAGCCTCCTATTGGGTTACGGGGACTTCGGCAGTCTCGGTATCCTTCCGAGCGTAGCCGACAAGTCGATGGAGACCGCCTTCTACGTGCAAGACGACTGGAAGGTCACCCCGACGCTGACGATTAACCTCGGGCTGCGCTACGAATGGAGTTCGCCATACACCGAGCGCAACAATGCGCAACAGTTCAGCGATTTCTCAGGCGACACCGGCCAGTCTGTAGTGCTCCTTCCAGGCCAAGCTCCCACTGAGATAAAGGGCACAACTCTCTTCGTCAACCAAGGCGGCCTCGGCCGCAGTGTTCCGACCGATC
>JAFAZL010000345.1 GCA_019239815.1 Acidobacteriota bacterium | reverse complement strand
AAAGAGCAAAATGCCAGGGAGAAATTGCGCCAGTCCGACCAGTCCGAGATCAAGCGGCCGCTTAGTAATTTCGTAAACCTGCCAGCCCACTGCGACCGATTGCATCTCCGTCGCAAGCACGATGCAAAATCGTGCGATCTGATACAGGCCAAAGCTGGGGTAGTCGAACGCCACTCGCGCCGCGGCGGTGGTAGTCTGAGTAGCGGCCATTGAATTTACTTTGCCACAAAAGCGAGCGAGATTTGACGGCGGTTCGGCGAGAAACAAACTAATGTCGAGAAAATTTTCATGCAAAGGCCCGGGCGAGTCTCCGTCTGCAGATGGCGGTTCATTTTCGGATGCTGTGCAAGCCCGGTGGGTTTCGCTGGACCTGCCATGACCGCAAGAAAAGCCCCGCCCAAAGTGTTTCCGCTATTCCTCAAGCTCGAACGGCGTCGCTGCCTCGTCGTCGGCGCCGGAACCATTGCCGAAGGAAAAATCGGCGGCTTGATCGCTGACGATGCGCAAATTCGCGTCGTCTCGCCGGAAGCCACAGCGCAAGTGCAAACGTGGGCCGGCGAAGGGAAAATCGACTGGGAACGCCGTCGATTTCAGCATTCCGATCTCGAAGGAATTTTTCTTGTCGTCGCCGCAACATCTTCAACTGCGGTGCACGAGGAGATTTACGCCGAAGCCCGGCGGCGTGGTGTCCTCTGCAACGTCGTGGACGTCCCGCATCTGTGTGACTTTTTTTATCCCGCGATCGTTCGCCGCGGCTCGCTGCAGATCGCCATTTCCACCGCGGGAGAAAGCCCCGCGCTCTCGCAGCGCCTGCGCAAAGAATTGGAGCAGCAATTCGGACCCGAATACGAAGCGTGGGTCGCGGCGATCGGAGAAGCACGCGCCGAACTCGCTACGCGCGATTTAACCCCTGAAGATCGGAAGGAAATCCTGCACGAAATCGCCAGCCGTGAGTTCTACGAAAAATTTCGCGATGAACTACGCAAACGACAGAAAGACGGGACTGGTGATTAAGCCGTCGGCCCTTTGGCCTGTGCGCGCTTGATCTCTTCGCTCAAGATAATCGCCTCCGCCACGTCGCGCATCGACAGGCGCCGCTGCCGGCTCTGCTTCTGCAGCATCAGGTAAGCCTCTTCCTCGCTGATCCGCAAATCGCGCTGCAAAATGCCCTTTCCGCGCTCGATGATCTTGCGCGACTCCAGTTCTTCCGATAGCTGCGAGTTCTCTTCTTCAAGCCGCGCGCGCTCGACTTCCGCGCCCACCAGAAACCCAATCGTCGAAATTAGTTGAATCTCACTCTCGCTGTGGGTGTGCGGCTGCTTGTGCTGGAGATTGATTACGCCGACAAGTTTCTTCCGGCACAGGATTGGCACCGACAAAAACGCCTCGTAGTGGTCTTCCGGCAATTCGTTGAACGACTGAAACCGCGGGTCCTGAAACGCGTGCGACGCCACCGCCACTGGCTGCCGATGTTCCGCCACCCACCCCGTGATGCCTTGCCCAACCGGCAGCTTCAACCTGTTGACGACTTCAGGGTGCGGGTTCTTCGACGCACGCAGCACAAGCTGCTTGTTCTCAAGCACATAGACGAAGCACGAATCGCACCTGACCACCGATGAGACGAACTCGACGATCTTTGCCAACACTTCATGGAACGGATCGGCCGCCGCCATCTGGCGCCCAATCTGGTGAAGAAAACCAATCGCGGGGTCTTCGACGCTCAAGAGGAAGTCGCTCATCACCAAACGTTAGCCGCGTGTACGTTCACGGTCAAATGCAAAGAACCGTTTCGCAAAAACAATAAGACTTCTGGAAACAGCTCGCGGAGCACCCCAGCAGACAACTTCGGATACTATGGAGGCCGAAACGAGTTTCGAGTTTCGAGTTTCGATCCCGATGCGCATCCGCCCCTATCGCCGCTACCACACCGGCACACAGCCCGAATACTTGCATCCGCCGTACGTTTCGTCGCAGAAGCGCGCGCCGTCGGAACCTCCGGTGTATCTGCCGCACACGATTTCCGAGGTGACGGGTCCGGTCTTCGGCAACGAACTCATCGACGTAAAAGCCTTCGATCTCACCAAGCAGCACCACGCGGAGCCAATCGGTGAGCGCATCATCGTCTCAGGCCGCGTCATCGACGAAGATGGCCGTCCTCTACCACATACGCTTATCGAAATCTGGCAAGCCAATTCCGCTGGGCGCTATGCGCACGCCATCGATCAGCACGACGCGCCTCTCGATCCAAACTTCACCGGTTGCGGCCACAGCGTCACCGACGCTGAAGGCCGCTATCGCTTCGTCACGATCAAACCGGGAGCGTATCCGTGGCAGAACCATTACAACGCCTGGCGCGCCGCGCACATTCACTTTTCTGTGTTTGGTCCCGCGTTCGCGACGCGGCTGATCACGCAAATGTACTTCCCCGGCGATCCGCTGATGGCCAACGATCCGATCTTCAACTGCACCGCCGATGAAAGCGCGCGCAATCACCTGATTTCCCTGTTCGATTGGCAGACGACGATGCCGCTGCACGCGCTCGGATATCAGTTCGACATCGTCATGAACGGCCGCGACGCAACTCCGTTTGAAGACAATCACGGAGCGCATCGATGATGCTTCGCGCCACAACGTGGCAAACCGTCGGGCCGTTTTTCGAGATCGGCCTGGCGTGGCTGTATCGCGACGACTTGGCTGGCGCCAGCGTCGCAGGCGAACGCATCGAAATCACAGGGAGAGTCTTCGACGCAGACGGGAACACTGTTCCCGATGCGGTGCTCGAACTCTGGCAGGCAAACTCTCACGGCAAATACGCGCATCCTGAAGACGAACAAAACAAGCAGCTCGACGCAGGTTTCTCTGGCTTCGGCCGAATCGCCACCGACGAGCGGGGTCGATTTCGCTTCACGACAATTAAACCTGGCCGGGTTCCCGCGCCGGATGCGTCCAGCAAGAGCACGGCGACGTGGGCACCGCTGCAAGCGCCCCACATCAATGTTTCCGTTTGCACACGTGGACTCCTCCGCCGTCTCGTCACTCGAATTTATTTCCCTGACGAAGCCGCCAACGCCGCCGACTTCGCTCTTTTACAAGTCGATCCCTCGCGCCGATCAACGCTGATCGCGAAACGCTCCGCCGAATCTTCCTCGGCGTTCGAGTGGAACATCGTCCTGCAGGGCAGCAATGAAACCGTTTTTTTCGACATCTAACGATGAACGTTCTCTAACAAACTCACCGCCTGTACTAAAGAGCAGTTCTAAAAAGAAAAAAAATCAAAAAAAGTTTTGCGGCCGAAGAAATTTCTGCGCAGAATGAATCCAACTTTCGGGTCGTCGTAATTCTCAGGGGAATCCGGCGCACCCAGTAGAGGTGCAGAGATGTGTGCTTCCCGCCTTTTGGCATCGTGTTGTTTGGTGTGCCTGCTCGGCCCGATCGCGAGCCTCGCTCAGCCCAAAAACACCAAAATGGGAGGCCTCGGCGACTCTCCCGACCCGGTCGTCTCGGTTCGCCAGCTGCGCATTCCCGACAGAGCGAAGTTCGCTTTCAACAAAGGCACGCAGAAACTAGCGGCGAAAGATTACGCGGGAAGCATCGCCGAATTCCAAAAAGCCATCGCGGCTTACGACGACTTTTACGAGGCTTACTACAAGATCGGAATCGCTAATCTCGAAATGCAGGCCTGCGAAGCCGCCGAAGCCGCGTTTCGCAAATCGATCGCGCTGAGTGAATCGAAATACACGCCGTCGCTTTTCGGAATGGGATTGGCGCTCGCAAGCCACAAACAATTTACCGACGCCGAATCCTACATTCGCGCCGGACTGCAAATCGAGCCGACCAGCCCTTCGGGTTTGTTGGCGCTCGGATGGGTTTTGTTCTCGGCGCAACGCGTCGTCGAGGCC
>JAFAZL010000311.1 GCA_019239815.1 Acidobacteriota bacterium | reverse complement strand
GGCCGTTGATCGTCGCGATCTGCCCGGTGCCGAGTTCGTGCATTTTGTGTTGCAGCTGCTGGAGATATTCACGGCCGCTGTGGGGAGGGGTGTCGCGGCCGTCCATGAAGGCGTGGACGAAAACATCTTGAACGCGCTCTTGCGCGGCGACTTCGAGCAGCGCGAAAAGATGATTGAGATGCGAATGGACGCCGCCGTCGCTGATGAGCCCGAGTAAGTGCAGCGCCCGCTGTTTGCCACGTTCCATCGCTTGCTTGAAGAGCGGCACGTTTTGCATCTGTTTGTTTGCGACGAGGAGATCGATGCGCGTCATGTCCATGTGGACGATGCGTCCCGCGCCCATATTGAGATGGCCGACTTCGCTGTTGCCCATCTGCCCTTCGGGCAAACCGACGTACGGGCCGGAGGTATGAATCACAGTGTTGGGAAAATTTTTGATCAGAGAATCGTAAGTCGGTTTGCGCGCCAGTGCGATCGCGTTGCCTTGCGTTTCGGCGCGGTAGCCCCAGCCATCGAGAACAGTCAGCACAATCGGTTTTGGTCGTTTCGCCATAGCAAATCAGCATACAAGCAGAAGTGCGGTGAGACAAAACGAGCGAGTAAGAAAGTTGGCAGTCGACAGTTGAGAGTCGAAAGCAAGACGGGCACGGCATGCCGTGCCCCTAGAGAGTGAGTTGCTACTAGCGGCCGACGAGTTTGGCGTGGGCCTCGGAGTAGCGGGCGCCTTGGGGCGTGATGTGCGAGGCGGCGTCTTCGATGGCGCGGAGATCGTCGGCGGAAAGTTTGACATTGGCGGCGCCTAGATTTTCTTCGAGACGCTCGAGTTTCGTCGTGCCGGGGATGGGAACCATCCAGGGCTTCTGCGCAAGAATCCAGGCGATCGCGATCTGAGCCGAAGTCGCGTTCTTTTTCCCCGCGAAGTCGGCGAGAAGATCGAGGATCGGCTGGTTCGCTTTGCGATTTTCGGGAGTCATGCGCGGCACGGTGTTGCGGAAATCCGTGCTATCGAATTTCGTGTTTTTGTTGATCGCGCCGGTCAGGAATCCCTTGCCGAGCGGACTGAATGGGACGAAGCCGATTCCAAATTCTTCGAGCGTGGGGATGATTTCCTGCTCTGGCTCGCGGAACCAAAGCGAGTATTCGCTCTGCAGCGCCGCAACCGGCTGCACGGCGTGCGCTTTGCGAATCGTCTTCGCGCCAGCTTCGGATAGACCGAAGTGCTTCACCTTTCCCACCTTGATGAGATCTTTCACGGCTCCGGCGACATCTTCGATGGGAACTTCGAGATCGACGCGATGCTGATAGAAGAGGTCGATGTGGTCGGTCTTGAGGCGCTTGAGCGAAGCGTCGGCGACCTGTTTGATGTGTTCGGGGCGGCTGTCGAGTGCTGACCATTTGCCGCCGTCGTTGGGATTGGCTTTCCATCCGAACTTGGTGGCGATGACGACTTTGTCGCGATACGGCGCGAGGGCTTCGCCGACCAGCTCTTCGTTGATCAGTGGGCCGTAGACTTCAGCGGTGTCGAAGAAGGTGACGCCGCGATCGACCGCGGCGTGCAGGACCTTGATCATCTCCGCCTTGTCCTTGGCCGGACCGTAGCCGAAGCTCATGCCCATGGCACCGAAGCCGATTTCGGAGACTTCGAGCCCGCTCTTGCCTAGTTTGCGTTTTAGCATTGGATTCTTGCCTTCACTGCTTTGATGGTCGCGTCTGGTTGGATTCGGGGAAGTGTACGCCGGTTCCATGCTTTCAGGTAGACCAGGCGAATTTCAGCTGTATTCGCACACTAGGATTAGGGCTTATCGGCGAAAATCCTAAATTTTTGAGGGGAATGACGAGGCGTGAGACTCTCTAGCCACTAATAGAATAGCAGGCCCGCAAAAAATAAAACAGACTGTTTTTTTCAATTTCTGGCGCGTAGGGTTGGGAAACCAAACCCAACAATTCGGCGAACGTTCGGCGAAACGTCCTGCCAATCCGGTGACGGAGCGGCAGCCGGCGTGGATTCGGTCGTAACTGGCGGCATCACGGTGCCGCACTCCAAAACGAGGGAGCGACGCGATGCAGAACTCGAACATGCTCGAGCACTACGCGAAAGTGAACGAGGCGGAACGGCTTTCGGCTGGCATCGGCGAGCTGGAGCGCGTCCGGACTCAGGATGTGTTAACGCGGCATTTGCCGAAGGCGCCAGCGCGAATCCTGGACGTTGGCGGAGCGACGGGAGTGCATGCGCTGTGGCTCGCGAAGTGTGGCCACGAGGTACATCTGAGCGATCCTGTGGCGAAGCATGTGGAGCAGGCAAAGGAAGCTTCGCGCACCCAGGCGAAATACCCGATCGCGAGTTGTACGGTCGGCGATGCGCGAAAGATCGAACAAGCCGATCGCAGTGCGGATGGCGTCCTGATGCTTGGTCCGCTGTATCACTTGACGGAGCGAACGGACCGGCTGAAAGCGTTGCGCGAAGCCCATCGCGTTTTGCGGGCGGGTGGTCGCGTGTTTGCGGCAGCGATTTCGCGGTTTGCTTCGCTGATGGATGGGTTGTCGCGAGATCTGGTGGCCGATCCGAAATTCGTCGAAATCGTTCGCCAAGATCTGAAGAACGGGCAGCATCGCAATCCGACCGACAATCCGCAATATTTCACGACCACGTTTTTTCACCATCCGGATGAATTGAGGCAGGAAATCGAGGACGCGGGCTTTACGTTCGAAAAGGTGATTGCCATCGAGGGCCCAGTCTGGGTGATGGGAAATTTCATGACGTATTGGAGCGATCCGAAGAGGCGGGCCTTGTTACTGGAGTTTTTGCGCACGGTTGAGGAAGAGCGAGCGCTTCTCGGTGCTTCGGCGCACATGATTGGAATTGGGAAGAAGGATCGGACACGGTCGACGCGGGGCGAGAACTCCGAGCGAAGATCGAAACGATCGGCGGAAGGCACAGGTCCATCGAGCATCCTTGCAGATGCGCTCAAGATGACGGGATTTCTGTTTTGTGGGCTCGGAGATATACCGGACGAACCTCGCGTTACTTCAATTCGCGAAGAGCGCTCAGCAGCCGCGAGATTTCGTCGCTCGTGTTGTAGTGGACGATGCCGACGCGCAGCAGACCACCTTTCTCTTCGACGCCAAGCCGCTCGGTGAGATTGAGCGCGTAGTAGTTGCCATCCCAGGTGAAGATCGCGCGGTCGCCGAGATGCTTGGCGATGTCGATGGGCTTGTGATTTCCGAGGCGGAACGAAATCGTGGAGCAGCGATCGCTAAAGCGCTTGGGATCGCTGATGCCAAAAAATTGCAAGCCGGGGATCGCGAGCAGTCCTTCGATGAGCTGAGCGAGCAGCGTCATTTCGTGCTGGCGCGTGACTTTGTAGGCAGCGAGCAATGCGCTACGGCGATCTTTTGAGGCCGACGGATCGGCTCGCCGGCCGACTTCGGCGATGTAATCGACGGCGGCGCCGATGCCGGCGATGAGTTCCTGCACCTGCGTGCCGGTTTCCCAGCGATCGGGCGTCGTGTTGTAGGCAGGGCGCACCTTGTACGGCTGAAATTTCTGAAGCAGCTCGCGTTTGCCGTAGAGCGTACCCATGTGCGGGCCAAAGAATTTGTAAGGCGAGCAGACGAGAAAATCGGTGTCGAGTGCGCGCACGTCGATGGGGCCGTGGGGCGCGTAGTGGACGGCGTCGATGAACATGAGCGCGCCGACGGCGTGCGCGAGCTGCGTGATTTCGGCGACGGGATTGATGGTGCCGACGGCGTTGGAGGCGTAGCCGACGGCGACAAGTTTCGTTTTCGATGTGATTTTCTTGCGCAGGTCGTCGAGGTCGAGCGTGCAGTCGGCGTCGTGAACGTCGGCCTGGCGGACAACGACGCCTTTTTCCTCGAGCGCGCGCCAGGGAGAGACGTTGGCGTCGTGATCGAGGGTGGTGACGACGATTTCGTCGCCCGGCTTCAGATCGCGAGCGATCGCGCGGGAGAGCGCAAAAGTGATCGTCGTCATGTTTTGGCCGAAGACGACTTCGTCTTTGTCGCAGTTGAAGAAGTCGGCCATGGCAGCGCGCGTGGCGGAGATCATCGCATCGTTGCGGCGGCTGGTTTCGAACGCGCCGCAGGTGTTGGCGTTGGCGGTGAGGAAATAATTTTGGACGGCGTCCATGACTTGCTTCGGGACCTGCGTGCCGGCGGGGCCGTCGAGGAATGCGGCCGGGTGGCCGTTGACCTGGAGATTGAGCGAGGGGAATTGTTGGCGGACCCAGGTGATGTCGAGCGGCGTTTTTGTTACGTCGGGAGT
>JAFAZL010000276.1 GCA_019239815.1 Acidobacteriota bacterium | reverse complement strand
GTTCACCGGAACGCGAAGAATCGAACATGCGCGATTGGGAGGCCACTGTGTAGATCATTCTAAACGGGTGAGTCCGAGAACCAACGCTGCCGTCATACTTTGGAGCGACTTTGTCTAAGCGGACCGCTCAGTTCCAAAAAGGAAAAGGCGGACCCGAAGGTCCGCCTGAATTTGCGATGAACGCGCTACTGCTGCGAAGCGACCACCGCTTTGATCTTCGTCGCCTCGCTGTGCTGGAGATCGAAGTCGATTGCCAAACCTTGCTTGCCGAGGCAGAGAGAACGCGCTGTCAAACCGTTGGGTTCTGAAACGAGAGTGAGTCCCGAGGGGGTGTCGCAGGCCTCGCTCGAAGCCATGGCCAGGATCGACGCCACCGGACCGGGCTTTGATTCGGGCCGCACGAAGACGAGTACACGCGTGCCAGAAGCTGCCAGAGCAGTCACCGGCGCAATCGATACGGTGTAGTGACCTGCGGGGAGTACGGTCGAGCCGAATCGAGTCTCGGCGTTCAGCGTGAATGCGCCCTTGATCAGTTCCTGAGCCTTCGCCGCACCGACCAGGGCAACCGCCGCGAGTGTCGCACTGAGAACGACCTTCTTCGTTGTTGCGCTGATGTTCTTGAAATTTTCAAATCGCATGATGTGTACCTTCCTTTTCGAGTTTGAGTTCATGACGTAGCTAGACCACGACCAACTGGGCAGGCTTCGCCCATTCGCAACAAGACCGCGTTACGACCGATCCGAACTGACTTGAAGTGATTCGGCGAGCGAAAGAACTTCCGGGTTCTTCTCGAACAGGCTCGCAAATGCAGACTGCGCGTTTACGCTAATCTCGCGATCCATCTTGCGATTGCGAAACCAAGTTGTCTAACGCAAAGAATCTTCAGAAACAATCGAACGAATTGATGGAGGCGTTTTTCTAGCAGAAATTTTCCCACTCGCAATAAGCAGCGAATTTGGTCATCTCAAGAACCCGCAAAATCTGCGCACAATTGCGGGCTCTTACAGCCGCCGCGGGGTTGTTACAAGACGAGCGAACAAAACGGGTGAACTCTTTGATCGCAAAAATTGACAAATCTCAATGTGCCGTTGGCGCTGAATCTGCCGGTCCAACCGACGGCGACGCCGAAAAAGTTCGAATCAGCATGACCATCCTCCAGCGCTGCTCGTCGGTTAGCCGCTTTTTGAAGCTCGGCATCGGTCTTCTTCCCTCCGTCAGCTTGTAATAAAGCTCGCCGTCGGTAACGCCGCTCATGTGCGAAATATTGTTGAAGTCGGTCGGTTTCGGGTCATAGAGCGACGCATCGTGCCCGTCGCCTCTGCCGGTCGATCCGTGGCACACAGAACATTTGTCGCGATAAATTGGGCGGATTGCATCGAGGTCAGCGGCAGCTGGGGGGATCGGATTCTGCACCGCGCGCGCCGAGTCGGGAATCGTCCAAGGACGATTCTGCCAAATTGTGAAACCGATAGCCCCGGCAATAACGACCAACAAAATGACAAACAGGATTTTTCGTGTGCGTAGATCTTTGGTTTGTGTAGACATGATTGGCCAGAAAATTTTCGCACGGCCTTGCCGCGACGAGGAAGGGAGCTACGCGCGAAGTGTCAGCCAGAGCAACTCCGCGTTGAATACAAGAATCACCGCAGCCACCACCCATGCGACCACGGAGGTTAGGCGCGAGTTCGCGAAGCGGCCCATCTTCTTGGGATCGCCGGTGAACTGAATCAGCGGAATCACAGCGAAGGGGAGCTGGAAGCTTAAAATAACCTGGCTCAAGATCAGCAGGGCCGTCACCTTGGCCTCGCCCGCGATTCCAATCACGAGCACCGCTGGCACAATCGCGATCGCCCGCGTGATCAGCCGCCGGATCCACGGCTTCAGCCGGATGTCGAGAAATCCCTCCATGACGATCTGGCCGGCCAAGGTTCCCGTCAGGGTGGAGTTCTGGCCGGAAGCCAGCAGTGCGCACGCAAAAACAGTGCTGGCGAGTCCAGCTCCAAGCACCGGGCTCAATAATTTGTAGGCATCCGAAATTTCAGCGACATTGTGCAGGCCGCGCGTATGAAACGCCGCTGCGCCCAGGATCAAAATCGCGGCGTTGATAAACAGCGCAAATCCTAGTGCCACCGTCGAATCCAGCACGGCGTATCGCAAAGCTTCCTTCCGCTCGGGCAGTGACGTACCGAATGCGCGCGTCTGTACGATGCTCGAGTGCAAATACAAGTTATGAGGCATAACCGTCGCGCCGAGAATTCCGATCGACAGGTAGAGCATTTCGCGATTCCGCAAAATGTCTGCCGTCGGAATCACGCCACGCGCCGCTTCACGCCACAACGGCTGCGCGATAAAAATCTCATATGCGAAGCAAGCGCCGATCGATGCGATCAAGGTGACAACAAACGCCTCGATCACTCGAAAGCCGCGTCCCTGCAACGCGAGCACGATCAGCACATCGAGCGCCGTAATCAGTACGCCCGCAATCAGCGGTAGTCCAAAAAGCAATTTCAGCGCGACGGCGGAGCCAAGCACTTCCGCGAGGTCGCACGCCGCGATCGCGATTTCACACAAAATCCATAACACAAACGATGTCCGGCGAGAATAGTGCTCGCGGCAAGACTGCGCCAAGTCGCGTCCCGTCGCGACACCTAGTTTCGCTGAAAGCGCTTGCAGCAGCATCGCCATGAAATTGCTGATGACGATCACGCTCAGCAGCGCGTAACCAAATTTCGCGCCGCCACCGATATCGGTGGCCCAGTTGCCGGGATCCATGTACCCAACCGCGACCAGATAGCCCGGCCCAGCGAACGCCAAAACTTTTCGCAGCCACGAAGCGCCCTTCGCGACGGGCACAGTGCGATGCGCTTCGGGAAGGGAAGGCAGCGTTACCGACTGGCCGCGCACTTGCCCGGTGACGCCGGTACCACTATCCGTTGCAAGAGATGCAGTTTGTGTCGTGGAATTCATCCCTTTGGATTGCTTTCAGTCGACTGTGATTCTCGCGATGCTCATACTCAATCGAGTTAATCATAGTAAATAAGCAATGTAAACTAGCATTAACAATGCGAGCTGTCAATCCCATTCTTCCCGCAGAGATCCTTACCGCCAATCTCCGTTCCAGCACGCCCATCCGGCCTGTGATACTTTTGTTCTCGTCCACTCCATGTGGACCGTGTTTTCGTCGACTCGTTGTGGACGCCTTTCATCCACTCCACGTAGACGCGATTCAAAGGAGCTTCGACACCATGGACGAGCAGCGCGCACCGCAAGCCCAAGGCCAGGGCCAAGTGCAAATTAAAGCGGAAGAAAAAGAACTGCAGGGCGAGTACAGCAATCTGGTGATGGTTCACCACAATCTCGAAGAATTCACGCTGAATTTCATCTACATTTTCCCCAACGGCGCCCAAGGCAAACTGCTGAAGAGCATGATCGTTAGTCCCGGCCACGCCAAGCGCATCTGGCGCGCGCTCGGCGAAAACATCGCACGTTACGAGGCTCAATTCGGCCCCATCAAAGAGACGCCGGACACACCGCCTCCGACAGTCGGCTTCGTCCAATAGCGCGACGCAATTTTCCATTCATCTGAGCGGCTCGGCTTAGCCAAGATTCAGGCCGGCGTCTTTCCGCGGCTCAAAAAAGTTCTGACATCGC
>JAFAZL010000003.1 GCA_019239815.1 Acidobacteriota bacterium | reverse complement strand
CCTCGCAATGTGCGAACCGCGCTCGCAACGGATCTTCACCAGGTTTCGCGAGTCGGCTTGCTGTGTCGCCGCAACCTGTAGCAGTTTCCACATTCGTTGCGGCAGAGGAGACTCCGTCGCCACGTGAGTCAGCGCAAAGTTCAAGCTTTCGAATCCGACTTTCGTCCAGTCGGTCGTCTTGACGTCGCGCTTCGCGCGAATCTCGTCGGCGTTCAGAATGTGAAATAGCCGGCTGGAATTGCTGCTGCAACCCGCGTCTTTCAGCAGCAACGCGTAGTAAAGATCGGCCTGCTCCTGCTGCGACATGCCGATGTGTTGCGCGAGCCGCATGCCCATCACACACGTGCGCACCGAGTGACCCATGGACCGGCCTTCGGTAAGGTCCAACGCGTACGACAACGCTGAGATCAGCTCCGACGTCCGGATCGCATCCGCTGTCCCCGGATAGTCGGCGTCTAGGAAGGAGCTTGGCGGCCGCGATATCTGCGGCTTTTGGAGCAGTACCCCTGGGCTCACCACTTTGCTCATTGCTGTTGGCCTACTAGCAGGACGTCTCGGTTCGGCCGTGGCGACATCAGACCGCTCGCTCTGCGTGCCTCGGCCAATGCGAAAATAGCGGTACCAACGGGTTCCCAAAATGGGTCCCGAGGTTTAATTCGCTGGGACAACCGTACTGTTTCGGGTTAAGACACAACTCCTTTCGAATGCGCTCTCTGCGCGATCCGGATGGAGCCTTGCTGCAAACTAAACAAAATGTGAGACTTAGTCGGCGCACACCCGATTGAGCCTAGGTTTAGCCCTTGTTACCGCGACACTTGGCCAGCACCACCGGATTGGCATACCAGAGGATGGACAATCAATTTTGAGGCGTTCTATAGTCGCGCAGTTTAGTCCGTCGTGACGGAGTCGCCCTGTGTATCCCAGATTCTCGAATCGCCGCGCACCAACGCTCGCATCGAGCAAAATCATTGCTTTGGTTCTGCTCCTCTTCGGCCTCGTCGCACCCATCGCGTCTGCGCAAGACACCAAAGTCGTCGGCAGCGGCGGTGGCGGTTGGGACACGAGTTCCCAACAAATTCCCGGCCCTGCATGCCTTACGACGCGCGGCGCCTGGGAAGGCGGCACGACTCCGTGCGCGCCCAACGAGCACGAGACGTGGCTTGCCGACATTCAACACTGGCGTGCCGAACGCCGCATTCGTATCGGCTACAGCGGCGCGCGGTACGAAATGCCCGAGCTGCGGTGGACGCAAGCGAGCTTCATCCAGCCACAAATGATGGTGGAGGATCGATATTTCTACGATCCGGTCGTGGGTAAATACACGGTCGATCGATATCTCGACGATCTCGAAAAGCGTTATGGCGGCATCGATTCTGTTTTGATCTGGCCCACGTACTCGAACATGGGCATCGACAACCGGAATCAGCACGACATGGTTCGCGCGATGCCGGGCGGAATCGCCGGCGTGAAACAAATGCTCACGGATTTTCACCGGCGTGGCGTGCGCGTCTTTTTTCCGATGATGATGTGGGATCAAGGCACGCGCGATCCCGGTAAGCCTTGGCCCGATGCGATCGCGGAACTGATGGCGGAGATCGGAGCGGACGGCATCAATGGCGACACGCAGGATGGTGTGCCGCTCGCATTTTCGCTGGCCGCCGACAAAATTCACCACCCGCTCGCGTTCGAGCCCGAAGGCGGTCCTGCCGATGAAGCGGTCGCATATGACGTGATGACCTGGGGACAGTATGAATTCCCGTTTGTCCCGCGAGTCGATCGTTACAAGTGGCTTGAGCCGCGCCACATGGTCAACATTTCCGACCGGTGGAATCGCGACAAAACGAACGATCTGCAATTCGCCTTTTTCAACGGCGTCGGCTGGGTCAGCTGGGAAAACGTCTGGGGCATCTGGAACGGGATTACGCCGCGCGATGCCGAAGCAACACGCCGCGTCGCGACGATGGAACGCGCGCTCGCGCCATTTCTCGTGAGTGACGGCTGGGAACCGTTCGCGCCAATGCTTCGCTTCGGCGTATTCGCGAGCCGCTGGCCGCTCGGCGAGCAGACTGTGTGGACGATCGTCAATCGCAATGAGTACGACGTCGACGGGCCGCAGATGGAATTGCCTGCTGTAGAAGGCATGCGTTATTACGATTTGTACCATGGAGTCGAGCTTCACCCCGCGCGTCGCGGAGACAAAATTACTCTGAGTTTTCCGATCGACGACAAAGATTACGGCGCGATCCTGGCTACAAAATCCGCGCCCGACGCGAAACTCACCGCGTTGATGGGCCAAATGAGATCGCTGACGGCGAATCCGCTCGCATTTTATTCTCACGAATGGAAATTCCTGCCACAGCATCTCGTCGAAATTGCGGCGACGAAGCCCATCGCAACTGCGTCGCCTGACATGGTCAAGATTCCCGCCGGTACATTCAATTTCCGCGTACACGGAATTGAAATCGAGGGCGGCAACGACATCGGCGTCGATACGCAAATGCCTTGGGAAGATTCACCTCGCCGATACCACGAACGTGTGCTGGAAATGAAATCGTTCTGGATCGACAAATATCCGGTGACGAACGCAGAGTTCAAGAAATTCATGGACGCGACGCACTATCAACCGAAGGATAATTTGAACTTTCTGCACGATTGGCACGACGGCACATTTCCCGACGGCGCTGCCGACAAACCTGTGACCTGGGTCTCTCTCGAAGACGCGCGTGCCTACGCCGTATGGGCGGGCAAACGGCTACCGCACGAATGGGAGTGGCAATACGCCGCGCAGGGGACCGATGGTCGCGCGTATCCGTGGGGCAACGAGTGGAACGCAGTCGCTGTTCCGACACCAGATAAGAGTCGCATGATGCGCTGGCCCGACAGCGTAACCGCGCATCCGGCCGGAGCGAGCCCGTTCGGCGTGATGGATCTCGTCGGCAACGTCTGGCAGTGGACCGACGAATACATCGACGATCACACACGCGGGGGAATTTTGCGCGGCGGCAGCTACTACCAGCCGCAAGGATCGATTTGGTATTTCCCGCAGGCGTATCGACTCGATGAACACGGCAAGCTGTTGCTGATGGCGCCGAGCAAGGATCGATCAGGTGCGCTCGGCTTCCGCTGCGTTCGCGACGCGGAGTAGCCAGCGGACTCCTTTTCGGGCATGATGGCACGGCTTTTTTCGGCGCTTTTGTCAATCCGGCGGCGTTATTCACCTAAGCGCAGCTATTGCCCTTCGAGGGCAGAAAGCGGGACGCATGTACCAACCCGAAGCGTACGCAGCCGCGTTGCTTTTCATGATCGGCAGCATGCTCTGCTGGGGCTCGTGGGCCAACACCATGAAGCTGACTCCGGGCTACCCCTTTCAACTTTTTTACTGGGACTACATCATCGGCATCATCGTCGCGAGTCTCTTCTGGGGGCACACGCTTGGCAGCTTGAACGGCGGCCCGTCCACGTTCATGAATAACATTCACAGCGCCGACACGCGGCACGTTTTGTTCGCGATTGCCGGCGGAGCGGTATTCAATGTCGCGAATTTGCTGCTGGTAGCTGCGATTGAGATTGCCGGCTTGGCTGTCGCGTTTCCCATCGGCATCGGCCTGGCGCTGGTTGTCGGCGCGCTGCTGAACTATGCGATTTCACCGCAAGGCAATCCCCTTTTGCTTTTTGGCGGCGTGCTGCTTGTTGTCCTGGCGATCATCATTGACGCGATGGCGTATCGCCGGCGC
>JAFAZL010000014.1 GCA_019239815.1 Acidobacteriota bacterium | reverse complement strand
GTTGGTAATCGGGTCGATGACTACGGCGGGTGGGATCGGGCACACGTTGCCGTTTTTGATTTCGGATTTTCATCTGGCGACGCTTATTGCGGTGATTGTTGTGGCGGTGGAGTTGGGAGCGATCGCTTACATTCGGCATCGGTATATGGATACGCCGTTTTTGCAGGCGGCGTTTCAGGTGATTGTGGGGGGAGTGTTGGTGTTTCTGACGGGGTATTTGATCGGGAGTTCGTGAGACTGGGAGCGCCGAGAGATTGGGGTCGTGTTGAGGTTGAGATCCGTCGGCGTCTTGTCGACGCCTCAGGATGACAGACCACGAGGTACCACAACGCTCCGTCAAAGGCACTGCGATTAACGTCGCTTCTCGACGCTATTGTGAGAGGCGTTTGACGAGGTCGTAGAGGAAGGCTTGGCCTTCGTAGAAGGATTGGATGGGCATGCGCTCGTCGCGGCCGTGGAAGCGGATGTCGTTGCGGTCGAAAAAGAATCCCTGCACGCCGTAGGTTGGAATCCCCGCGATGCGGAGATATTTACCGTCGGTGGCACCCATGACCATCATGGGGACGACGGGAACGCCGGGCCAGATTTTGTTGGACGATTCGGTGATCGCCTTGAAGAGATCGGGGCGAATCGGCGAGGCGGGGCCGGCTTTCCCTTCTTCCATCATCTTGACACTGACTTCGTCATCGCTGACGATCTGCTTCAGAGTGCTTTCGACGTACTCGGCTGAGTCTTCGGGGAGCACGCGGCAGTTGACTGTGGCTGCTGCGAGTTGCGGGAGCGCGTTGACGGCATGGCCACCTTCGAGTTGCGTGGCGACGCACGTGGTGCGCAGAGTCGCGTTGAACTGCGGCGTTTTAGCGGCAAGGCGCTCCATCGCAGCATGATCGCTTTCGGCGACTTTTGCGAGTTCGTCCTTGGCTTGACCGGTTTCGATTTTTGCCATCGCGGTGAAATAGGCTTTCGTGACGTCGTTGAGCTTGAGCGGGAAGCCGAATTTCGAGAGTTTGTCGAGCGCGGCGGCAAGATGATAAATCGCGTTGTCGGGAACGGGCAGCGAGCTGTGGCCGCCTTTGTTGTGGACCTCGAATCGAAAATTCATGACGTATTTTTCGCTGACCTGAACGTCATTTGAAATTTTCTTGCCGTCGAGCGACTCGCCCCAGCCGCCTTCGTTGAGCGCATATTCAGCGTCGATTTCGTCGCGGTGATTCTTGATGAGCCAGTTGATGCCGCTGTAGGGGCCGCCGCCTTCTTCGTCGGCGGTGAGGGCCACGATGATGTCGCGATCGGGCTTGAAGCCTTCTTTTTTGTACTGGATGAGGTTGGCGATCCAGACGGCGGCTTGGGCTTTGTCGTCGCCGGTGCCGCGGCCGTAGAAGTAGCCGTCTTTTTCGGTGAGCTGGAAAGGATCCATCGTCCAGTCTTCGCGCTTGGCTTCGACGACGTCAATGTGGGCGAGGAGGAGTAGAGGTTTTTGTTTTCCGGTGCCGTGGTAGCGGACGACGATGTTGCCCTTTTTGTCGATGGCGCCGCCGAGAGCGATGTCGGAGTCGGAAAAGCCGGCGGCTTTGAGGCGAGCGGCGGCGGCTTCGGCGACGGGAGTCGTTGCGCCGGTGGCGAAGCCGGAGTGGATCTCGATGAATTCTTTGTAGATGTCGTGGGCGAGTTGTTTTTCTGAATCGGGGCGGGTGGATTGAGCGTGGGCGGAAGTTGAGGTAGCGATGCCAAAAACGACGAGAGCTGTGGCTATGATGAAGCCACGGAAAAGATTCAAATTGTGCTTGGACATGGCGCGCATTGTTTCACAGCGACGGTGGGGCGTGCAATCAGGGACGAGGAGAAGAAAAAAGATAACGCTGAGACGCAGAGAGCGCGGAGAAACACGGGCCCTGCAGGCGGGGTTGCGCTGTGAAGAAAAATGCCGGCAGGATGCCCTTCGTGTGCCTCAGGACAGGCCGGCGCTACCGCTACTGGGCGGTGTCGTTGAGTTGCGAGACGGCGGAGGCGGGCGGCTCGCTGTTGAAGCGATTTGGCTGCGGGCGGTAACCGCTGCGCGTGCGGACGTGGTAGTTCTTGGCGTGTTCGCCGACGAGCTTGACGTTGATGGCGCGCCAGCCGCGATTCGGATTGGGCTCGGGATAGTAGCTGAAGGAATAGAGGTGGCCGAGATCGTCGCGGATAGAGGCGAAGGCTTTCTTTTCATCACGCCAGCTATTGGCGAAATATGCCTTGCCGCCAGTGGCGGCGGTCATGCGTTCGAACACGACGGTGGAGACGGGCTCGAGGCGCGCTTCGCGGGTGCTGATCATGTAGATCGGAATGCCGAGCGATTGCGCGAGTTCGGCGACGTCTTCGGGCGGAACCATGCTGGCGTTGTCGGGACCGTTGGAGAAGACGACGACGACTTTGCGACCGGTTTGCGTGGAGGCGTCCTTGAGCGTGAGGAGCAATGAGTTGTAGAGCGCGGCGTCATCGCCGGCGACGGTGGTGCGGACGCCGCGGACAACTTCGGAGCGGTCGGCGGTGAGCGGGGCGGAGCGGAAGAGGTCGCGACTGTAGGAATAAAAGGCGATTTTGTCGGCGGTTTCGAGCGAGCGGACGAAGTCGGAGATCGCGTCCTGGGCGAAGACGAAGCCGCGGTACATGTAGTTGCTGGTGTCGAAGAGGATGAAGACGTTGGAGCCGGCGATCGCTTCGGCGAGGGTCTGATTAGGATCGGTGGAGGAAATGGAATTCGGATCATCGCCGGCGGTTTTTGGCGTGGGCGCGACGCCTTGCAGCCGCACCGTGGGACCGTTGCCTTCCTCGAACGTAGCGAGTTTTTCGTTGATCCCGTCCTCGGAGATCACGAAATCGGTCGGTTTCAGACCGGTGACGTAGTTGCCTTTGTTGTCGGTGACGGCGACGTTGAGCTGCACGAGGTCGACCGAGATGCGAAAACGGGTGCCGTCCTGCTGCGCGTGAAGGCACAGCGCGGTGGCGCCGATCGCGAAGATGCCGACTACGACTGCTAGAAGTGCGAAGTAACGTTTGGCCATAGCTGTCTGTCCCGATGCGATTTGTAGTAAATCCGAATCTTAGCGCTCCGAGCCCCCACCATTTACGCCGTTAGCGGCGCGTTCGGACCGCGGTGGCGCCACCTTGCCGACGCGGAATTCGTCGCCGGTTTCGTGAGCGGCGCGCAGCAACGCGGGCCAATCTTCGAGATCGGTGGCGAAGATTTTTTCGACCATGCGGCGCGTGAGTTCGGGCACGAGCTGGTTGAGAGCGACCGGCGAGAGTCCCTTTTCATCGGCAAGGCGCGCCCAATACAAATTGTTGGAGTCCCACGATTCGGCGAGGAAGCGGCTGGAATAGCCCATGAATGCAGGGAATGGCTGAACGTTGAGAAGGGCGCGGCCGTAGGTTTGTTCGAGCGCGGGATGCGGCACGCCGAAGTCGGCCGATAGGTGATCGAGACTCGTGTCGTCGGGATGCGCTTTTGCGAGCGCGTCGAGCTCGGAATAGTTCGTGCCGATGGAAACTTTCGTATCGGGGAAACGGCGACGATACTCAGCGGCGAGATAGAACGTGTCTGCAGGCATCAGTTGTGTGGCGAGATGTTCGGCACGCTTGTCGCGGAGAGATTCGGAGACGTAGGTGAGGCGCTGCGGCGACATGCGATCGGCGAGAATGGAGAGCACGCTTTGGCGCGTGCTGTCGTCATCTTGTGCAACGACGAGTAGTTCTTCGCCAGCACGTTGATAAAGCGCAACGGCGTGCAACTCGCCGGGGCTCACGCCCCACCAGCGAGGGACGACTGCGCTCGTGAGAAGTCCCGGCACAACCTGGCGCCAGATGAGCGCCTGCACGTTTTCGGGAGCGATGAAGTCCTGCTCGGCGTCGGCGAGCACGTACGGAAGATCCGCGAGCGAGCCTACAAGGCGCGCACCACCACCAGCGGGGGAACCTGCTCCGAAAAGCTGCGAGGCTTGCCACGCTTGTTTTTCGACGCCGGTTACCGTGTCGCCGGAAAAATCGTGCGAGCGAACGAAGAGCGGATTGTTATGGAGGATTTGGGCGCCGGGTGGCTCGTAGTAGGCGTAGTTGAGGCCGACTAGAGTGTCGCGCAAGAGCGACGCGAGTTGGCCCCGAGCCTCGGCGAGCTGCTCGGGAGACCCAGGCGCCTTCACCACTTTGGTGAGGTCGGTCTTCATCTGCGTTTCGGTGTGGTGATTGTTGTAGATGCCGGCAGCCCATTGGTCGCGTTCACTGTTTTTGAAGATAGGCTGCGGCATTTCGAATTCGCGGA
>JAFAZL010000009.1 GCA_019239815.1 Acidobacteriota bacterium | reverse complement strand
GAGTTGCACGACTACAACGTTCAAGGATGTGATTGTAAAGGGCTTACGGGCGGGGAAAGTTGACGGCGGGGACGGGCAAATCGGGCAAGTCTTTTGATTAACTTGATTTACGGTCTTTGCGCTCGCGCTGGAGTTTATGGCTAATGGGGCAGCTGAGATCCTTCACTGCGGAGCCGACGCGTTCGCAAGAAGCGAACGCGAGAAGAGAAAGCATCGGCTCACTTCGTTCAGGATGACAGTTGAAGTGGTGGTGCGCGAGGTGCCGCGAATTGGCATCAGGGCCTTAAGACGAACTTCCTTCCTGGTTCCGATGTTTTTGATGGGTCATTTTCCTGCGGAGGTGGATTTGGATTGGGGGATGAAGCCGGGGACGCCGGTGTTTACTACGGAGTTGAGGCGCTGGCGCGTTTGGATCTGGCTGATTTCGTCGAAGGCGTCTTGGGGGAGGCGGGCGATGTCGAAATTTTCTTTGGCGCGGGCGGCGGATTTGGGCGTGGTCAGCAAGGCGGTGCCGCGCTGAATGGCCCATGCAAGCAGAACTTGGGCGGGAGTTTTGCCGACGCGAGCGGCAACGGCGGTGATGACGGGATCTTCGATGAGGCCAGGTTTCATGCCGTGACCGAGCGGGGCGAAGGCGAGGAGAACGATGTTGTTTTTGTTGCAGTAGTCGAGGAGTTCGGTTTCCGGCAGGTAGGGATGGGATTCGACCTGGACGACGGCCGGTTTGATGCGTGCTGCGTCGTAAATCGGTTTGAGAGCTTCCAGAGTGATGTCGGAGAGGCCGATGGCGCGGCATTTGCCGTGTTCGACGAGAGATTCGAGGGCTTTCCAGGTCTCGAGCAGAGTGGTGTCGCGGTCGTAGATTACGTTACCGTCTTTGTCGCGCGGGTCGTAGTTGTCGCCGGGTTGGAAGGCGTAGGGCGTGTGGATGAGATAGAGGTCGAGGTAGTCGAGGCCGAGGCGGGCGAGACTGGCGTTGAAGGCGGGTTCGACGCGGTCGGGGCGGTGATTGGAGTTCCAGAGTTTGGTGGTGACGAAGATATTTTCACGCGAAAGACTGGTCGCGGCGAGGCCTTCTTTTAGTGCTTGGCCAACCTCGCGTTCGTTGCCGTAGCGTTCGGCGCAGTCGAAATGGCGGAAGCCGGCGAGGAGGGCGTCGCGAGTAGCGGAGATCGTTTCGGCGTGGTCGGGGATAAGGGTGCCGAAGCCGAGGGCGGGGATTCGGCCGGCGTTGTGGGCGAGGGGAAGTTTGGTGAGGCGGATGTCGCCGGGATCGGGCATCGATTGCTCCATTACGCCATTTCGAATTCTCGTCATAGCGTGAATTGATGCTTTGGATGCGGTGGAACGATGGGTGTTGCGAACTTTCTTTTGAACGGGCGCGAGGAATGGATTTTCGTTGGTGCGTCAAGGATCGAAAAAATCCGCACCCCCTGAAACCAGAGGGTGCGGCACCCAGGAACACGGTGAGCCGTGGGCAGGGTGTCAATCAATTCCGAAAGGTTTCGGATGGTTTCGTTCGAAAGTAGGTGTAACATGCCTGCGTTCAGAATGCGGAATGCCGCAGATACCTCAAGGACGAGTCACGACGATATCGGGGGATAGGACAACTTGATGAATAGCGATGACACGAAGATGGATGAGCGGCAGGTTTCGCGGCGGCAATTGCTCAGGACGGGTGTCGGATTGGCCGGTGCTGGGTTGGTTGGGGCTGGGCTGGGGGCGTCGCGATTGGCTGGAGCGGAGTTGAGTGGAGCTGCGTCGGGGGATGCGGTTGCGAAAGAGAGCGCTCGCGCCGCGGCTACGAATGGGCAGACGATGGTCGGCGTGAAATTTGAGGCGCGGGATACGGTGCGGCTGGGTGTGATTGGTGTGGGCAGCCGCGGGACGGGGATGCTCGCGAACTTTTTGGCGGTGCCGCATGTGCAGGTGAATGCGATTTGCGACTCGGTGAAAGAGCACGCGACACACGCGCAGGAGATGGTGGAGAAGAACGGCGGGAAGAAGCCGGAGATTTATACGAACGGCGAGCACGATTTCGAAAATCTTTGCAAACGGAACGATCTGGATTTCATTTATATCGCTACGCCGTGGCAGTGGCATGCGCCGATGGGGATTGCGGCGATGAAGGGCGGGGCGCACGCCGGGCTGGAAGTGCCGGCGGTTGTGACGGTGGAAGAGTGCCAGGAGATCGTCGATACGTCGGAGAAGACGCGGCGGCACTGCATGATCATGGAGAACTGCTGCTACGGCGAGAGCGAACTGCTGGTGATGAACCTGGTTCGCGCCGGGATGTTCGGGGAGTTGCTGCATGGCGAGGGCGCGTACATTCACGATTTGCGGAAGATTGTGAATGAGGACCGCAGCGAAGGATTGTGGCGGCGCGATTGGCACACGAAGGTCAACGGGAATATGTATCCGACGCACGGGCTTGGGCCGGTGGCGAATTACATGGGGATCAATCGGGGAGATAAGTTTGACTACATTGTGTCGATGAGTTCGCCGCAAGCGGGGCTGGACGCGTATCGCGAGGCGACCGTTCCGAAGGATAGTCCGAAGTGGAAGGAAAAATATATTTGCGGGGACATGAATACTTCGTTGATCAAGACGGCGAAGGGGCGGACGATTATGGTGCAACATGACGTGGTCAATCCGCAGCCGTATGATCGGATTAATTTGATCAAGGGTGTAAAGGGGATGTTTCGCGGGTATCCTGATCGGATATTTTTCGACGGGCAGAAGGGCGAGGAAGCGTACACGGGGCTGGACGCGTACAAAGACCAGTACGAGCACAGGCTTTGGAAGGAGCATGGGAAGGACGCCGAGGACAAAGGGCACGGCGGGATGGATTATTTGATGTTGCTGCGGCTGGTGCAGTGTTTGCGCGAAGGGCTGGAGCCGGACATCGACGTTTATGATGCGGCGGCGTGGAGCGCGATTGCGGGGCTGAGCGAGAAGTCGGTGGCGCAAGGTAGCGCGCCGCAGAAGTTTCCGGATTTCACGCATGGGGCATGGAAGCAGAGGAATGGATCGGCGATATGAGTACGGTTACGGGCGCGGCTGATTTTCCGATGGTGGTCGAGCAGACGGCGACGCGACCGGTTGCTGCGTCCGCTGTTGCACCGCGGAATATTGCGGTCGATGCGTATCGCGGACTCGTGATGTTGTTGATGATGGGCGAAGTGCTGCGATTTTCGGAAGTGGCGAAGGCGTTTCCAGGGAATTGGTTCTGGAGTTTTTTGAGCTTCAACCAGTCGCACACGGAGTGGGTGGGGTGTTCGCTGCATGACACGATCCAGCCGGGATTTTCTTTTTTGGTTGGGGTGGCGCTGCCGTATTCGATTGCGAGCCGAATTGCGAAGGGGAAAAGCTTCGGGGATCAATTGGGGCATGCGATCTGGCGCGCGTTTGTGCTGATTATTTTGGGATTTTTTCTGCGGTCGATCGACCATCCGCAGACGTACTTCACGTTTGAAGATACGTTGACGCAGATCGGGTGCGGGTATGTGTTTTTGTTTTTGCTGGGATATGTGAAGCGAGAGAAGTGGATTTGGATCGCGTTCGGGTCGATTTTGTTTGCGTATTGGCTGGCTTGGGCGTTGTATCCGGTGGCGGGGCCGGGATTTGACTGGCAGGCCGTGGGCGTTTCGGCGGATTGGGCGCAGGCGCACAATTTTTCGGGGTTTTTGGCGCATTGGAATAAGAATGCGAATCTGGGGAATGCGTTCGATCAGTGGTTTCTGAATCTGTTTCCGCGGACGTCGCCATTTGTAGCGAATGATGGCGGGTATTTGACACTGAGCTTTATTCCGACGCTGGGGACGATGATTTTGGGATTGCTTGCGGGGCGATGGTTGCGGGCGGCGGCACCGGCGATTCCGTTTAAGAAATTGTTGGTGGCGGGAGTTGGTGGGGTGGCGGCAGGATTGCTGCTGCATGTGGCGGGGATTTGCCCGATCGTGAAGCGGATTTGGACTCCGAGCTGGACGTTGTTCAGCGGCGGGATTTGTTTTTTGTTTTTGGCGGGGTTTTGCTGGGTGATTGAAGTGAAAGGCTATCGGAAATGGGCGTTTCCGCTGGTTGTGGTTGGGATGAATTCGATGGCGGCGTATTTGATTGCGCATTTGACGCCGGCATTCTTGATGTCGACGTTTCGCATCCATCTGGGGGCGCGGTTCTTTGCGTTCGCGGGAGCGGGGTTGCAACCGTTTTTTGAAGGGCTGGCGGTGTTGGCGGTTTTTTGGTTGATGCTTTACTGGATGTATCGGAAGAAGATTTTTTTGCGGATTTGACGCCTGCTACTTTTTGCAGCGAGACAAGAACAGAAATTGGGACCCTGCCGCGCGGTTTTGCGTGGACTGGGATCTAAACCCCGCGATCTGGGAAACGATCGCGGCTACAGGGTGGCGGTGCGAAGACGGTGCTTCTCGTGTTGGTTTGAGATTGGCTGAGTCTAAACCCACACCGGCACCCAAAAGCGAGCGCGGTGTGAAAGTATTCTCCTTCCGTATTTCCTTCGTGCACGACAGAAAAACAGATTTACGAGATGATGCCTTTGCGGACGGCGTAGAGGATGAGTTCGGGAACGCCTTTGAGATTTAACTTTTCCATGATGTTGCTGCGGTGGGTTTCGACGGTGTAGACGCTGAGATTGAGGAGGTCGGCGACTTCTTTGTTGGATTTGCCTTCGGCGACGAGCTGGAGGACTTCGCGTTCGCGGGCGGTGAGGAGGTCGTAAGAATTTTCGCCGCCTGTGCGTTTCAGTTTTTGGACGTAGTCGTCGAGGAGGACGCGGCTGACGGTAGGGCTGAAGAAGGATTTACCTTCGGCGACGCTGTGGATGGCGCGGACGAGATCGGTTTCGGCGGAATCTTTGAGCAGGTAGCCGCGGGCGCCGGCTTTGAGGGCGCGGAGGATGTAGGTTTCGTCGGAATACATGCTGAGGATGACGATCGAAGTTTTCGAATCGCTGTCGGAAATTTGTTTGGCGGCTTCGATGCCGTTGAGGTTGGGCATGCCGATGTCGAGTACGGCGACGTCGGGTTTGAGTTGGGCGGCTTGCGTGACGGCCTGACGGCCGTCTTCGGCTTCGCCGACGACGGTGAGTTCGGGTTGCTGTTCGATGAGCAGACGGAGGCCGCGACGGATGAGGGTGTGGTCGTCGGCGAGCAAGATGCGAATTTTTTTTGGATTTGGGCTCATGATTGAGCGGGTGTTGCTGGCGGCGTAGCGCTCGCGTCTGTGTTTGCGTTCGCGTCGACGGGAAGCTCGGCACGAATGATGGTTCGCGTACCGGGGCGGGATTCGATCGTGAGCGCGCCGCCGAGGCGCTTGACGCGCTCTTCCATGCCGAGAAGGCCCATGCCGCGTGTGCGTTTCGGATCAAAGCCGGCGCCGTCGTCTTCGATTTTGACGCTGATCGAATTCGCGGATTGTCTTAATTCCACAACGACATTTTTCGCGTTGGCGTGGCGGTTGGCGTTGTTGAGCGCTTCCTGGACCATGCGATAGATGC
>JAFAZL010000920.1 GCA_019239815.1 Acidobacteriota bacterium | reverse complement strand
GAACGGGCCGTAGTGGCCGAAGTCGGCGGGCCACCAGGTCTGAGAGTCGGTCATCAATGCGTGGAGGTCTTTGATGACGGCATTGAGATCGAGCGATTTGAATTCTTTTGCGTAGTCGAAGCTCTCGTCCATTGGATTGGAGAGATTGGAATTCTGGTGAAGGATTTTGAGATTGAGCTGATCGGGCCACCAGCCGGCGTTCGTTGGTCCGCCCGCAACGGTGTGTTTGCGGGGACCGGTTGCGCCGGTGAATGGGCATTTTGCTTCGGTGGGATTGCTGGGGACTGACGCTTCAGCGCCTACGAAATCGGTCGCCATTGGGTGATGCTCCTTTGTCTTTTTTTTGAATCAGAATCTCGCTGCTGAAATTTGCTTTGTGTTTAGCTTTGCGATCGTGTTCTTGCTCGACGTGTGCGGTGTTGCGCGCACTTGGTGCAAAGGCCGCGAAAAATGAGCTCGCATTCGCGGAGTTTTCGCTTGCCTAGGAAGCGCGAGGCCGGATTCGGCACGTTGTACCACTCGACGTCTTCGACTTCGCCGCATCGATCGCAGATGAAATGGTGATGGCGCATGCCCTTTGCGTCGTAACGCGCGGCGCGGCCTTCAACGGCGACTTCGCGAACCAAGCCTGCTTTTACTAAGTCACGAAGATTGTTGTAAGTCGTGGCGCGTGAGGAGCGTGGGTCCACGCGATTGACGGCCTCGAAGGTTTCGGCGGCGGTTGGGTGGCTGTTGTGATCCATAAGAAACGCCATCACCGCATAGCGCTGAGGCGTGCAACGAAGCCCCTTTTCTTCCAGGCAACGCTTGATTTGGTCCACGTCCATACCTAGATTGGAATATATCTAATCTGAGAGTTTGTCAAGACGGAGACGAGGCGATGCGGGGCTTGGCGGATTAAAAGCTTGTTAATTTTCGATCTTGGATGCGGTCGCAGGTGAGAGGTTGGGCGGCTAGTGAAGTAATCGGCGTAACTCTTGAAAATTCCATTCAAATGATATGTAGTGCTTTGTCGCCTCTGGGTGTTTTGGGGTCGAATCTCCGGGGATGGCTTCCGACGAATTGAACGAGGGCCGCAAAATCGACCGTAGAAGCTGGCTGCGTCGTTCGGTAGCTGTCGCTCTTATGGCTTCGGGTCCAGTCGTTCCTTTATCAGCGCGCGAACAGAGTGGGTCCGAAGCGCCAGTTGTCGTTCAACCGGGCGCGCCGGGCAAACCCACGAAGTCGCTTCCATCCGATACGAGGGCGACGCTGCCGCCGCGTTCGAAGGCGGACGTTGAATTTATGCAGGGAATGATCATGCACCACGCGCAGGCGGTGGAGATGACCGCGCTGATCGCGTCGCACACGGAGAACAGAGATTTGCGAGCGCTAGGCGCAAGGATCAGCAGTTCGCAATCCGATGAGATCAAGTTCATGAAGCGGTGGCTCGCGACGCGCGTCGAACCGCTGACGATGGATATGGCGGGCATGCCGGGCATGGATGCATCCGGCGGTGCTATGGCACTCATGCCGGGAATGCTCAGTGCACAACAGATGGAAGCGTTGCGCAACGCGAAGGGTTTAGAGTTTGACCGGTTGTTTTTGAGCGGAATGATTCAACACCACAACGGCGCTCTGACTATGGTGAAAGATTTGTTCGATACGGCCGGTGCCGGCCAGGACGCCGAGCTTTTCAACTTCGCAACGGACGCGGACAATTCGCAGCGCGCGGAGATCAAGATTATGCAGTCGATGCTGGACAAGAAAATGCTTGAGGAGAATCGATGAGCCGAGTGCCGAGTCTGACGATGCGAGTGTTGGGATGCGCAATCTTGTTGGGCGTAGGAGGGCTGCGGGTGCAGGCGCAGAATCCGACGACAGCGCCATCGACGCCTCCTGCGGCGCAGAAGCCTGCGGACAGCAATACGGATGCCGATAAAGATAAGGATAAAGAAGACGACGAGGATGACAATCCGTTCGCGCCGGAGCCGGCTCCAGCGTTGCCGCCTGGCATGATGGGATCGGACGCGAACGATCCGCGCGCGAAATTGTCGCCGGGTGTGTACGACGCAGGAGAAACGTCGATGGGAATGAAGCATCTGGCGCTCATCAAGAAGCCCGATGTCTTTCAGCTCGGGACATCCGACCCCGAAGCGGCCAAGGTCAAGAAAGTCATGGATCAGATTGGTATGAACAATCCCAAGATTCCGAAAGAGATGAATCTCGTTATCGCGCAACTCGCATTTGCAAACTCGGATATGGCGTTCCAGGGGAATCATCTGTTCCAGGGAAATTTCTATGGGATGAACATTTTCGACATCTCGAATCCCGCGAATGCAAAGTTGCTGACGTCGATGGTGTGCCCGGGCGGACAGGGCGATGTGTCGGTCTATAAAAATTTGATGTTCATGTCGGTAGAGATGCCCAACGGGCGTCTGGATTGCGGCGTAGAAGGGTTTCCTCCGGAGCCGCCGGCACCGGCTGCCGACAAAGACAAGGAGAAAGGCAAGGAGAAGAAACGAAAGATTCCCGCCGCGCAGAAGGAGCGCTTCCGCGGCGTGCGCATCTTCGATATCTCCGACATTCGAAGTCCGAAGCAGGTCGCGGCCGTGCAGACGTGCCGCGGATCGCATACGCACACGCTGGTGCTCGACCCGAACGACAAAAGCAACGTCTATATCTACGTGTCTGGCACATCGTTCGTGCGGCAGCCGGAGGAATTGGCGGGATGCTCGGGTGAGAAGCCGGACAAGGATCCGAACACGGCGCTATTTCGAATCGATGTGATTAAGGTGCCCGTTGCGGCGCCCCAAGACGCTAAAATCGTTTCGAGTCCGCGCGTGTTCATCGATGCGCGCACCGGCGCGATGAACGGC
>JAFAZL010000907.1 GCA_019239815.1 Acidobacteriota bacterium | reverse complement strand
GAAAAAATCCAGAAAGATCTCGTCGACGCAATGAAGTCGAAAGACGAGCTCCGCCTCAGCGTCCTGCGCGGCATCAAATCCGCCATCCAATATAAAGAGACCGAAAAAATCCGCGCGCTCGATGAAAACGAGTCCATCCAGCTCCTCCAAACTCTCGTCAAGCAGCGCAAAGAGTCCATCGATCAATACACCAAAGGCAATCGAGCCGACCTCGCCGATAAAGAAACGAAAGAACTCGCCATCATCGAAACCTACCTGCCCGCCGCCGCCACCGATGCCGAAATGGATGCCGCGATCACCAAAGCCATCGCCGAAACTTCCGCCACCTCGATGAAACAAATGGGCGCCGTCGTGAAAGCCGCGAAAACCGTCCTCGAAGGAAAGAATGTCGACGGCAAAGCTCTGAGCGATCGAGTCCGCGCGCGCCTATCTTGATGGAGCGAGCGGGTCAGTCATTTCGAAACACATGACGCACCCCAACGATTCGTCGATCGCGCTCGATGCAAATGCCCGCGCTCTGGCCTTCCTCCGCATCGCCGTCGGTTTCTTCTTCCTCATCTTCGGCGAATACAAAGTCTTCGGCACCCAATTCACCCTTCATGGCGGCTTTCAGTTCTGGATCAATAAGTGGCTACAGGAAGGCAGCGCCCATCCAGTTATGATCCCGGTGCTCAAAAATTTCGTCCTGCCTCACGCCACTCCAATCGCCTTCATGGTCGCTTACAGCGAATTCGCGATCGGCACAGCTCTAACCTTCGGTGTCCTCGTCCGCACCGCCAGCGCCGGCGGTCTGCTTTTCATGCTGACGCTCTTGCTTTCCTCGGACTACCCGGGCGCTGATGCGCCCTTGTGGCAATATTTCGGGGCCAGCTTGGGCCACTCTATTTTCGCCCTTTGTTTCATTTCCTTTCTGCTCGCCGGATCGACCATCCCTTTTTCGGTCATGCATTTGCGCGTAAGTTCGCGGCGCTAAAGTCGCGCTAAGGATTCGTACAGCACTGTCCTGATTGCTGATCGGTTGCTCGGCACTTAGCCTGATATCCAATCCACCCCGCGGAGAACGCCCATGCGGCAAGTTTCAAACTCAGCTGACAGTCTCGTATTGCTCGGGGAAATGGTTGAAATGGCCTCCGGTTACGCGGACCAAGTCGAAGAAAGCTCCGCGCACGACGAACCCTTCATGGTCCGCTTGGCCCAGGATCAACTCTTTTATTTGCGGAAACGCTTGGCGAAGCTCGACGAGAAGCTGAAGAACCTGAATAATCTGCTTGGTTCGAGAATCCGTCGGCAAACGCGCTCAAGAAAATGGTCGAACGAAACCGAACAGGTCGTCGACTCGAGCACCGGATTGCCACAAGTTACACACTGACTTGGAACGTTGGAACGAAGCGAATTGATTCGAGTTTGAGAACGCGCCCCTTGGGTGGCCACTTCTACCGAACGCGTGCTTTGATCGCAACCGGCAACCCGTCACCCGCGCGCTCAATCGTGACCTCATCCGCCGGAATCCTATAGTTCTGGCTGCCTTTGATGACCGTCAATGTAATCGTCTCTCCGGGACGCGGGCATGCAGCGGTAGCGGCCGTCCCGCGGGAACTCAGGGTGACTTCCGCCGACAAACCGTTCGCGCAAGGATCGAGCGTCATTTCCCCCGAAAAGTCGGACGGAACTGTTACCCGAATTTCACGCGGCGCTTCTTTAGCCCCGCACGAGTAGAGTAAGAACGCCGCGAACACCGTCGCGAGCAATAACGCTGTTAGGCCGTCCAGTTTATGGATCATTCTTTGAACTACATCCAACTCCGTCTCACTTAAAGACCACTCGCATGTTTCGGTCTGTGAAGGAGATGCCAGACCTAACCGCGGTCGCACCGTAGCAGCTATCCACAGCCATTCCCATAATGTATTCGCTGTACGCGCGGATCCGTCGAATCGAAACATGCACGTGTCCCGCCGCTTTGTCGACTGCGAAAGAGCCGATCCGATCCGAATATCCTGGTGACCTCCTCTCGTCCTCTTCGCTAAGTTTTATCTATAACTATTCCCCCGACTTTGCGGCATAATCCCACGCGCGCAGGGGACAACAGCGCTACGGTACAACCTTGGCGCCGCGTCGCTTTGCGAATTTCCATTTTCGAACTTCGAATTTCAAACTTCCAACTTCCGCTTTCAGGAGTTCCGAGTGGCCGACAGACCATGGAGTTCCACCGCCCCTCCAGGTGAATTCCGCACCTACATCTCCGCCGACGAATCCATCAAAGAATTCACCGTCCGCGCCGTCATCCTCGGCGCGCTCTTCGGCCTTCTCTTCGGCGCCATCACCGTCTACGTCGGCCTCCGCGCCGGCCTCACCGTCTCCGCATCCATCCCGATCTCGGTGCTATCGATCTCCATCCTCCGCGCCTTCGGCCGCTCCACCATCCTCGAAAACAACATCGTCCAGACCACCGGCTCCGCAGGCGAATCCCTTGCTGCCGGAGTCATGTTCACCATTCCCGCGCTGATCTTTCTCGGCTTCGGCGCCGAATTCACGTTCTGGAGAATTTTCCCGCTCGCTTTACTCGGCGGATGGCTCGGCGTCCTGTTCATGGTCCCGCTCCGCCGCCAGCTCATCGTCAAAGAGCACGGCAACCTAAGCTTCCCCGAAGGCACTGCCTGCGCCGACGTTCTCGTCGCCGGCGAACGCGGCGGCTCTTTCGCAGGCCGCGTCTTCTGGGGACTCGGTCTCGGCGGCATCTACACATTTCTAATGAACAGCGTCGGCGCCTGGACCGCTCAGCCCGAAGCCCGCCCGAAGTGGTTCGACGGTGCATCCTTCCGCGTCACCATCACTTCCGAATATCTCGGCGTCGGCTACATCATCGGCTCGCGCGTCTCCGGTATTCTGTTCGCGGGCGGCATCATTTCGTGGCTCGTCATCATGCCGGCCATTCGCTTCTACGGACAGCTCGCCAATAACGTCCCAATCTACCCCGGCACGATTCCGATCCCGCAAATGACTCCAGATCAAATCTGGGGCACCTACATTCGCCCAATGGGCGCCGGTGCCGTCGCAGCCGCCGGACTGATCACTCTCTGCCGCACTCTGCCTACAATCTTCACCGCTCTCAAAGCCGGACTGAAAGACGTCCGCGCCGAGGGTGCCGGCGAATCCACCGCTACCAGCCGCATCGATCGCGACATGCCGCTCAAGTGGGTCATCGTCGGCTCGCTCGTCATCATCGCCATGATGTGGATTCTTCTCACCTTCCACCCCATTCAAGGCGCCGAGACCCGCTGGTATCACAATCTCTTCGCCGGTATTTTCGTCACCGTCTTCGGCTTTCTCTTCGTCACCGTCGCCGCCCGCATCAGCGGCCTCCTCGGCAATTCTTCGAATCCCATCAGCGGCATGAGCATCGCCACTCTGATGGCCACCTGCGCCATCTTCTTCGTCGCCGGCTGGACCGCTCCCAACTATCAAGTCCTCGCTCTCATGATCGGTGGAGTTGTCTGCATCGCCGCCGCCATCGCCGGTGCCACTTCCCAAGATCTAAAGACCGGCTACCTCGTCGGCGCCACTCCGTTCTGGCAACAAATGGGCCTGCTCATCGGCGTCACCGTCTCGACGCTCGCCATCGGCACCACACTCAACCTGATGAACAAAGGTCTCGAAAAATACATCCCGACTGAAATTCCCGTGAACATTCAATCGCTCCCGGTCGGCGTAAAAGTCGAACGCGACACCTTCTCCTACCACGGCAAAAACTACGAGCTCATCAACTCGCTCGGCTCTCACGAAATCCCTGACGGCGAATATCTCTACGATCCAGGCACAAAAGAAATCGAATATCAGTGGGCGCAAGGCATCGGCAGCGCCAAAGCCCCCGCTCCTCAAGCGCGCTTAATGGCCACCGTCATCAGCGGCATCCTCAATCAACGCCTCCCGTGGCGTCTCGTCCTCATGGGCGTCGCGCTCGTCATCGCCGTCGAAATTCTCGGCGTTCGCTCCCTCGCCTTCGCGACCGGCTCCTACCTGCCGCTCGGCACCACCGCCGCCATGTTCGCCGGCGGCTTAGTCCGCACACTCGTCGACGCCACCACCAAAAAGAAAGACGAAAGCGAAGCCAGCCCTGGCGCTCTCTACTCCAGCGGACTCATCGCCGCCGGCGGCGTCTTCGGCCTCCTCGGCATCGTCATCAATCTTTTCCAGGACCCCGAAATCGGCAACCGCGTCCCGAGTTGGTTCGCGTCCCTACTCCGCCTCCCCTGGAATCCCGACACTGTCGCCTTTGGTCCCCGTCTCTTCGGCTCCTGGGCCACTAACAACGCCTTCGGCCTGACCATGTTCATCCTCCTCGCCGCAAGCCTCTTCTACTTCGCCCGCAAAAAACTCGACTAGGTCGAGGCTGTGTATAGATCAATCCTCACGTGAAGTAGTGTTGTCATCCTGAGCGCCGTCCGCATGACGGCCGAAGGATCTCAGCGTTAAACCCAAGCACAATCGCCCGGCCGACCTCGGTTGTACGGGCGCAGCATTGCTACGCCCCCATGTCCGCACGATCTAATCTACGGCACAAATCCGTTTTTCTCGGAGCCCAACTCGGCCCGGATCTGTCATCCCGACCGAAGCGAGCCCACGCCCTTTCTTCGCGTTCGCTTCCGAGCGAACGCGTGGGCTCGCGCAGTGGAGGGACCTTGGCTTCATGTCAACCCCACAAGAATCGCTGAGACCCCCATCCAATCCTTCCTCACCTTTTCCACTGCCACAAACTCTTAACCAACCGTTAACGCTCCTCTTCTCGATTCCCCCTCCCCTGCCCTAAAATAGACCGTCCTCGCACCTTCAAGGTGCACCCCAAATCTCTCCCCGCGCTCAGGAGGCCGCCGCATGCGCTGTCGCTCCATCGTTCTCGTCTTGCTCGCGCTAGCAACGACCGCGCCCCTCCGCGCACAATCTCCCCGTCCCCAAATCACCGAATCCATCGACGAATCCAAGCTCGTCTCGCTCCCCGGCAACACCAACCCCGCCGCCTCCCTAAAATCAAACGACCGCCGCCCCGTCTCCGACGACCTCCGCCTCGATCACATCCTCATCCTCCTAAAACGCGACCCGCAAACCGAGTCCGACCTCCGCGAACACATCGACGCGATGCACAATCCCGCCTCCCCCGACTACCACCACTGGCTCACTCCCGAACAGCTCGCCGCCCGTTACGGCGTCCATCAACAAGATGTCGACACCGTCCAACGCTGGCTCGCCTCGCGCGGCCTCATCATCAACCAGACCTATCGAAACGGAATGGTCATCGACGTCAGCGCCACCGCCGCGCAAATCCGCGACACCTTCCGCACCGAGATTCACAACCTCACTCTCCCCAACGGTGACCGTCACATCGCCAACGTGCGCGACCCGCAAATCCCCGCCGCACTCGCTCCCGTAATCGCCGGAGTCGCTTCCCTCCACGATTTCTTCCCGCGCCCGCGCCACACGCAACCCAAACCCATCGCCTTCGATCACAACGAGAAAAA
>JAFAZL010000977.1 GCA_019239815.1 Acidobacteriota bacterium | reverse complement strand
AGGTGCAACGGAATTCACAATCTCAATCCCAGGAAGGTGCAGCGTGAGCGGTCAATGGCAAGGTGAAGTATTCGAGACACACGAAATCTCACTGACAGACGAACGCGATTTCGCGCCGAAAAGACATCTGGAATACGTGCAGATGTTGACGCAGCAGACTCCGCGGGGATCGCGGAAATGGCGCGCCGGCGTGCTCGGCGCCACTGGTCTCGTCGGCCAGCGACTGGTGAAGTTGCTTGCGAATCATCCGTGGTTTGAGCTCACTGCGGTTGCGGCGTCCGAGCGTTCTTCGGGCAAGACCTATGCTGAAGCGGCGCGCTGGCACCTCGACACGCCGATTCCGAGCGAAGCGCGAAATCTCGTCGTGCAGAGCCTCGAGCCGACTCTCGACTGCGACTTCGTTTTTTCGGCGCTCGATTCGAGCGTGGCTGGCGCAGCGGAGGAAGAGTTCGCGCGCGCCGGATATCCCGTCGTGAGCAATTCGCGAAATCATCGCATGGATCCCGATGTTCCGCTGCTGATTCCGGAAGTGAACGCGGCGCATCTCGATGCGATTCGCGTGCAGCAAGCCCAGCGCGGATACTCGACCGGCTTCATCGTAACGAACCCGAACTGTTCGACGGCAGGCCTCGTATTGGTGTTGAAGCCGCTCGCTGATATTTTCGGGCTTGAGCGGATTTTCGTCGTCACGCTGCAAGCTGTTTCCGGTGCGGGCTATCCCGGCGTCGCATCGATGGACATCCACGGAAACGTGGTGCCGTTCATCAGCGGCGAGGAAGAGAAGATGGAATCTGAGCCGCAGAAATTGCTCGGCCGCTGGGACGGACGTCGCTTCGTCGACGCCGGACTGGGCTTGAGCGCGCATTGTAATCGCGTGCCGGTGCTCGACGGCCATCTCGAATGCGTCAGCATCAGCATGAAGAAAATCGCATCGACAGAAGAAGTGCGCGAAGCGCTGCGCCACTTCGAAGTCGACCCTGAAATTGCCTCGCTACCGTCTGCGCTGCTCCGTCCAATCGAAGTTCTCGACGACGACAATCGCCCGCAGCCGAAACGCGACGTAAATGCCGGCAACGGCATGGCCGCCGTCGTCGGCCGCGTGCGCGAATGTCCGCTGCTCGACATTAAATTGACACTGCTGTCGCACAATCTCGTGCGGGGTGCGGCCGGAGCCGCGTTACTGAACGCCGAGCTGCTCGCGGCTCGCGGATTTATTCCTCGCCGCGGCAAGCTGAGTTCGAGCAGTCCGCAACGATCGGAGCGGAACGTAGTCACGGAGCAAGTCTCGAGCTGACGCTATCTCTCTCAGGCGTGAGCGAGCTACCATCGGAGCCGATGTTTGGAGCATTGTCCGATGGTAGGCGTTCGCACCTTGCGCGTTCTCGCTTCGCTATCGTTCGCCTTGTTAGCGGCAAGTGTGATCTCCGCTGGGTTGAATACTCCCGAAGCAGTGGATCAGCAACCTGGAACAAAGAATCAGACTGGAACGAAACGTGCGGCCGTGGCAAATCGCACCGTTGCGCATGAGCAGCCTGCGATGGAGTTGGTCGTCCTCGGTTCAGGCGGACCTCGTGCCGACGGCCGCGGCGAAACAAGCTATATGGTTTTGATCGCGGGTGTGCCACGAGTTCTTGTTGATGCGGGCTCCGGCGCTTTCGTCGAAATCGGTAAGCTAAATCTTGACCTGGACAAAATGGACGTCGTGCTGCTGACGCATCTTCACATCGATCACAGCGCCGACCTTCCATCCGTTTTCAATGCACGATCGCTATCCGCCGACGATCCGATCACGTACCACGTATTCGGCCCGGACGGCGGCGGTGAATTTCCGAGCACAACGAAGTTTCTGAACCTAATTTTCAATCGCGCTGGAATTTACCAATACCAAAGAGGCTTTGGCGTCGAAGAGACAATCGACGGGAAAGATCTTCCAAACGCGCTCAATACACCGGAAAGGGAAATCTTCGCCGAAGGCGATCTACACATTCGCGAAGTCGCAACGCATCACGGCGACTGCCCTTCCGTTGCGTATCGTGTTGCGTTCAAGGATCAGAGCATAACGTTCGCGGGCGACATGGACGCATCGGCGCTCAGCAACCTCGAGAAGCTCGCGAAAGACACCGATTTGCTGGTCGTGCATGCGGCGATTCTCGATCCGCCCGACACGCCGGCGATTCTGCTGACGCTCCACACACCACCCAAACAACTCGGCGAGGCGGCGAAGGCCGCGAATGCGAAACACGTTCTGCTCAGCCACATCCCTCCTGTCGTCGAAAATCATCAAGCCGAAGTACTGCGTTCGATCCGCGCTTCATACGCGGGACCGGTCGATTTCGCACATGACGGACAGAAGATCGCTATCGTGAAGTAATCCAAGTAGGCCGAATGATGGAAGGAAATCCGAACCACAGCGTAAAGCGATCGCTAAGCCGCGGGCACTTCCGTGTGAGCGAGAATGCCGGAACCTCCGGCCGGTCCGATCGCTTCCTGTTTTCTCAAACAGTACCGATAGGCGGTGTAAGTCATCTCAAACGCCGCATCCCAGGACGCGCTAAGCACGCGTTCGCGCGCAGCTTCACCCATTCTGCACAGGCGCTCTGGCGCACGAGCAAGCTCGACAACTCTGTGCAGAAACTCGGCGTCGTTGCCGGCAACAAATCCTGTCACACCATGTGTCACGAGGTCCTTCGGCCCGCCCTCTGAAGTCACAATCGCGGGAACGCCGGATGCCGCCGCTTCCTGAATCACGTTGCCGAACGTGTCGGTGCGCGACGGAAACACAAACAAATCCATGTTGGCATACGCCTCGGCAAGAAAGTGCCCACGCAGGATACCCGCCAGAACGCCGTGCCGCAGATTTTGTTGCAGCCAGGTCCGCTCGCTTCCGTCGCCGACAACCGAAATCTCAAATCGCCCCACGCCAGCGGTAAGCAAAGCCTTTTCGATGTCGGCGAGAAATCTCACGCGCTTTTCGGGAGTGACCCGCCCCACGTACCCGATCCGGAGAAACTTATCGCATACGGTGCGATGCAGCGGATTGAAAAGCGAACAATCAACCCCACGCGGCATCAGAAACGACGCTCTGCGCGTCGCGTTTTCGAGCCAGCGCACTTGTTCCTGTGTCGGTGCAAGAGTTGCGCGCGCGATGCGATAAAAGCGAAGTATCGGAACCAGCGCAGCATCTTCCGCCCACGCACTGGCGCGTTCGGTCCAGTCTTCCGGCAGAAACGCGAGCAATTTGCTCAGCCGGCGCGCCGCGAATTGATGGAGATTCGTATGCCAAGAGGCCACGAGCGGAATCCTCATGGTGTGCGAAAGCAACGCGCCAAGCTGGCCGAACTCGCCGGGGCTCGTGACGTGAATCACGTCAGGCCGGAACTCCTCAAGTACCTTCCGCACGTACTTTGTGTGGCGCCACAAGAAGAGGTCGTAGCTCAGATCGCGCTCAATGCCAAAACTCGCGCGGCTGCGAGGGAGCTCGAGGTGCCGCACCGAACCTTCCGCGCGATGTGCGAGCTCCGGTCCGGAATGAACCGAGAGGAACGGACGCTCGTGTCGAGCGGCAAAATCGGCAAACTGGCGCGCGGTAAGTGCAACTCCATTGATCTCATTGAACGTTTCGCAGAAAAACGCTACCCGTGGATGCGAGCCGGTGCGAGAAGCGATCGTTTGCTGCGCGATCACAGCCCACCGTCCTCTTGGCCGAGAAATGCGAGCCGCACCGCGGGCCGAACTTGAGGGCTCACGAGAAACGCCATGACCCAACGAAATTTGTCTACGAGCGACTGAAATCGTGTACCAGTAAACTCGGAAACCGGGCGCGTCGAGCCGTCGTCGCCTTCGATGAAGATGCGCGACATCCAATGACGGCGGCCGAATTCACCGGGAGCATCGCAAAGCGCATGCCACGCGCTTTCCAGGATGCGATGACGCAGCGGCTCGAAATATTGCGGCATCAGGACGACATGACTGTGCCGGTCGACGCGAATTTCTTCGGCGAACTCCGCGAACGTTGTCGCCCCAGTAAGATTCAGCACGGCATTTGGCTCGCAGCCGTGGCGATCGCCGCCCGCAACCACCGGCATGTCGACAGTTTCCGCAAGCTCCAAGACCATCTTGTTTTCCTTGCGCGATCGCATGCCATTGAGTTCAAGTGCGTGAATCATGTGCCCGTACTTTTGCAGGAAAATCGCAATGCAGTCTCGATGTTGCTGCGATGTCCCAGTGTTTTCGACGTCCCAAAACGGATGGTTGAAGACGAGCAGAGTGTCAGGCTCGCGGCTGAGCCCATGCAAAAGTTCACGCAGACGCGGCTGATATGGATTTGCCGTATAGCTCGCGAGTTCGTCCATCCACGATTTCGCGCGAGTGAGTGGAAGATTGTGGATGCCGAAGTGAAAGACTGTTTGTTCGTACGGCACGGTCCATTCGACGGAAATCGGCGTGCGGTCCGCTTGCGGAAATTGCGACAACGTGCGCAATCCTAGGCCGGCCTCGATGCTGTCATGATCGGAAAGCGACACCAGCGCGGACAATCCAAACGACTCTTCGACTTGTTTTTGTTCCAGTTCGAAAGCCTCGCGAGGAGACAGCGGCGGCGTCCAATACATGCGCCGGAAATCGAACACGCGGTGGGTGAGAAGGTGCACACGGCCAACTTCGCGCTCGATGATGTACGACGCGATCGGAATATGCGTGAGATAGCGCGGGAGTGCCCCGAGATATTCGCGCGAATGCATCGTGTGGCTGTGCAGTGAAACACCTGCGCGAAATCTCGGAGAAAACTGTGACCGATCGAACTTCTGAACCAGAGTTTCGGCGTAGGGCATCGCGCCTCCTTGGTCGTTGACTCGACGCTACGGAGGCCGTGTTACCGCCGCGTGACGCGATGTCGAAGATTTAGCTCAGGCGGCGTAATGGTTACGACACAGAAGGCGGGTGCGACAGCGCGCTTCCGGCGACGCCCGTTGTGTCGACGGCGATGGTGGGAGAGAAATCGCTGACGAAGCTGGCGTGAAATTCGTCATAGAGCCGGAAATAGTTTGCGGTGACCTTGGTCCACGAAAGTTGAGCGGCGGTCGCGCGAGCGCTCTCGACTTTGCGTGCGCGAGTGACCGGATCGGACATGATGGCGCGAATGGCTTCGGCGAAAGACTCGGCGCCGCCGTGCGCGAGCCATGAGTTTTCGCGCGTGGCATATGTCAGAACGCCACCCGACGCCGGCGCGACGAGCGGCAAACCCGCGGCCATCGCTTCGAGTGGAGCGAGGCCGTATGGTTCGTTCGCATTCGGGTGCAAAAACACATCGGCGGCATGGTAAAGCTCGATCAGTTGCTCGCAGTTTTGTTGACCGAGGAAAACGAATTGTCCAGGAGCACTTGCTTCCAACGATGCTCGCAACTCCTCCGCGCACGGACCTTCACCGGCAACAACAAGGCGATAGTCGACGCCGCCTGGATTGCGAATGAGGCTGGCCAACACAGCAGAAAGCAGTAAGAGATTCTTTTCTTGAGACAGCCTGCCGGCATAGACAGTCAGGCAGAGTTTTTGTGCGCCGGTATTTTCTGAGACCGCCTGTGGAAAACTCCGCAAAATTGCGTTCCGTTTTTCGCGGGGATTTTTCGCGTCCGACAGAGCTTCGTAGTCGACACCCATCGGGCAAACGTGCAGACGGTTCGACAGCCGATGCGGCAGCAGTCGCCGAATTTCCGCCGCAATATAGTCCGACACCGCAATGTGAAAATCGAATCGAGGCACGTAGCACAGCCGCATATAGCGTTCGCAGACGAACCGCGTCACGCGGCCATCGCTGATAAACGTGCGCATGTTGGCGTCGAGCCGTTCACAAGTGAGGCCGACAATCACTGGAACCGGAACGCCCGGGATCCAGCCACGACGAAGAACACCCGAAAGATACAGGAGCCAGAATTTGTCGCACACTTCGACGAGTTCGGGTCGCTCCTCAGCGAAGATGCGGCGCAGCGGACTCTTATAACGCCATGCGTAGAGATGGGGCAGCATCCATCGATAACGCGAATCGATGACGGGTGAACGGGGCGCGGCGATGTAATAGATTCGTCCGAAGTCGCCGACGGCTTCGGAACGTGTTTCCGCTGCGGGGACGACGAGACGCACGTGTCGGCGGTGACGATTCGCGGCTTCTAGCATCGCGTTATAGAAAGTGCGAATTCCACCGGAAGAAGAGTGGAAGGAATTTGTGATGTGGAGCGTCTTGATGCTCATCGCGGTCGTTGCGACGGGTCGCCGTCGCGGCGCTCACGGAATTTACGGTAGCAGTAGCGCGGGAGCAGCAAACAGAATGCGCCAATGAGCCGGGGCATTTGGGTCAGGTCCGATGTCAACGACCGGCGGCCTTCTCCAACGATCAAGGCCCCACGCCGCATTACAAAGAGATTGAAGAGCGTTGAAAACGCTGTAAGGACCATCGACGCGAGGATGCTCGATGCGAGATTGCGCGTGCCGCGCAGCCAGTGCACGACGAACTCGATGGAGTGATTCGCGATAGGCAGCAGGATCATCACTGTGATTGCTGCCGCCCAAGGCGGTTCGGCGTCGCGGAAATTTTCTGTCAGAGCGCCGTAGAAGCCCGAAGTGATCGCGCGGAACACGAGTTCGGTTCGCATCGCGGCAAAAGCCGCAGGCAATCCGGCTGTGAGATTTGTGGCGAAGAAGAGGGAGGCCCGCAGCAGTGAGCTGAGCACTGCCGACTTCCAATTCCAGCGATAAATCAGCCTCTGCACCGGTTCGCGCAGCAATCCCAGAAATGCATCGCGAACGGTAGTGTGTCTGTCTGCGGATGGCGCGGTTGCGACCGGTGGAGTGGGCGTCGGCCGGCCGGAACGCGCCGCCGTTGGCACGTAAATTTGTGTCGTCGAAGACGAGGTGGGCACATCTAAGCCTACGATGGGGGCTTGTAATGCCTTATTACAAAATTATTTTTGTTAATCTAATTCTGCGTCAAAATTTGCGTAACAGTATCGGGGCAGGATGGGCGCACGTGAAGCCAGCCTTCTGCCCATCCCGGCACTCGGCGGTCCGCCCATGAAGAAATTGTGGCGGCCGCGAACGCTCCTTGCTCTGTTATTGCTTATTTTTCCTTCCGCTGCGCAGACGTCGACCTCTTCGAGCATGGTACGCGCACCCATCGCCGAGTCGCTGAGCTGGATACACGCCGCCTCACGAAACGCCGTGCAATACGACTATGAAATGACCGCCCGCGTGCGGTTGCTGTTTTTCTGGGCCGGAAAAGATGACGTCGGCGGCGGATACATTCGGCGCGGGGCTGCGGCGAACGACCCGCGCGAGGAAATGTTGCAGATTCTTTTTGGATCCGATCCAGCGAAGGCGCCGCGGGGGATCAATCGCTGGGGCGCGGGCACGGAAGCGGTGTGGCATAAAGGGCCGGTTGGTGCGGAAGGGTCGGGTGATTTTGGCGGAGATGACGTTGTTGCGAGCACGTTTTTTGGATTCATGAAATCGTCCACGGGCAAATCGGTCTCGGAGATGCAGGACGAATTGAAGAAAGAGAAATCGGGCGGTGCGCATCAATTCAAGGGAATTGTGAGCCAGGTGGAAAGCGGGTATGCGCGATCGCTGGTTGTGCCGCTCGCGTCGGATCAGGATTACACGCTGCATCAGTATCCGGAGGCGGAGCAGGTGATCCTTGGGAAATTGACGTCGGCGGAGAAGCCGACGCGAGTCTTGGAAGATGCTGGCGGATGCGCGCGAGCGGGAGGATTTCTGGAAGCGGTCGCGCAGTTGGCGGATGGCGCAGTGCGCGGGGGCTCAACGAGCGGCGGGGACGCGGCGCCGGCAAAGTCTCTCTGTTATGTCTACGATTCGCAGGTGAATACGCTTGCGCTGGAGCACGTCG
>JAFAZL010000847.1 GCA_019239815.1 Acidobacteriota bacterium | reverse complement strand
ACGCCGCTCACCTCGATGAAAGCCGCCGTCAGCAGCCTGCTCACCTCCGAGCATCCTGATCCGGTGCAGCGCAAGGAATTGCTCACGATCATCGACGAAGAGTGCGATCGCCTTAATCACCTCGTCGAAGAAGCCAGCGAAATGGCCAAACTCGAAGCCGGCGAGGTCGAACTCCATCTCGCGCCCACCAAGATATCCGACATCATCCAGGCATCGCTCGCCAATTCCAAGACGTCGCTCGCCTGCCGCGAAATCATCGTCAACGTCGATGACTTTCTGGCCCCGGTCAACGCCGATCTCGATCGCATTAAGGAAGCCGTCGTGCAATTCATTGACAACGCCAATCTCTATTCGCCCAAGGATCAGCCCATTATCATCACCGCCGAACAAACCGGCGATACCATTACCACCAGCGTCGCCGACCGAGGTCCCGGCATCGAAGAGTTCGAGCAAACCATGATTTTCGACAAGTTTTATCGCGGAAAAGATCAGCGCTATCTCGTACGCGGCACCGGCATGGGTTTGCCGATCGCCAAAGCCATCATCACTGCTCACAAGGGAACAGTCAGCGTCACTAGCCAACTCGGCCACGGCTCCGTCTTTTCTTTCACGCTTCCGGTCGCCAAGCCGTCCGATCGCGCGCTATCGCAAGGGCAGCCTCAAGAGGCTCGTGAGCGCGCGCCACAGGAGACCACACAAGAGGGACCGCGATGAGCGGGGAAAACATCCTCGTCGTCGACGATGAACCGCAGATTCGTCGTGTCATGCGCAGCACGCTGTCCAGCCACGGCTACGTCATCTCCGAAGCCATGACCGGCGAAGAAGGCGTTGAAGCCGTCCGCAAAACAAAGCCCGATCTCGTCCTCCTCGACATGAATATGCCGGGCATCGGCGGCCTCGAAGCCTGCAAAGAAATTCGTGAATCCACCGATGCGCCCATCATCATGCTCACGGTGCGCAATGCCGAGCGCGACAAAGTCGCCGCGCTCGACGCCGGCGCCGACGACTACGTCACTAAGCCCTTCGGCATCGAGGAGCTACTGGCCCGTATCCGTTCTGCTCTGCGCCGCTACGCCCCGGGCGATGCTATCGCGCCCTTCGTCACAAAAGAGATGGCGATCGACTTCGAAGCGCGCGCCGTCACGGTCCGCGGAAATGACGTCCATCTCACGCCAAAAGAATTCGACGTGTTAAAGCTCCTCGTGGCTAATCAAGGCAAGCCGCTCACTCACCGCCGCCTCCTACAAGCCGTTTGGGGCCCAGACTACGGCGAAGAAACCGAAAATCTCCGCGTCGTCATCAACCAGCTCCGTAAAAAGCTGGAAGCCGACCCCGCCAAGCCTAAATACATTCTCACCGAACCGTGGATCGGCTACCGTTTCCAAGTCGCCCGCCCGACCACCGCCAAGGCTCCGTCCCGTAGATCCTGACTCCACAACTCCTGCTGCCAACGAACCAATCGTTGTCAGCTGGGGGCGTCCGCATGCGCCAAGGATTTCAGATTCAGCCTGCGTCACACATCACTACGATGACGGACAAATCGTCGTTGTTGGACTTTCGTCCTTTCTCACTCTGCGTCTTCCATGAACTCTGTGACGAATTCTTTCCTCGATTCCCGTTCGAACGAGTCCCAAAATCTCGTGTGGTATAATCCGGCCACGAACGGCGTCCGGTGACCCAACTTCCTGTCCCGCGCCCTGTAGTTGCCGCAATGCACAGGCCGCGTTGGCTCGCCCTCAGACGCAAGGCCCGCCGCAAACAGCGATGGCCTTCTTTATCGCTGGCATTTCCAATCGCGCACCAACAGTTGGTCGTTATTTATATGTTCTGCTTCCCCTCAACCCGACGTTCCAGCTCGAGCGACTCGCATTTCCGCCTTGAAGCGAAACAAACGCGAATCCAGCGATCGCGTATCTGCCATCAAATCAATATCCTGCGCACTCTTTCTGCAAACCACACCATCGTCTTCTCGAACCCACTCATCCGCAACGACTTGCACACTCTTGCGAAAATAAGGGGGTATACCCCTGTTCTTCCCAAAAGGGAACCCGTGATGTCAGCCGAACGAGCGAGGCCGCCTAGCCATGGAACCTGGCAGTCGCATTGGCCCATTCGAGATCGTCGGTCGGCTTGGCGCGGGCGGCATGGGCGAGGTTTACCGCGCCGTTGACAAGCGACTTGATCGCAGCGTCGCGATCAAAATTCTCCCTGCCGGATTCTCGACTCACACCGAGCGCCTGCTTCGCTTCGAGCAGGAAGCCAAATCTGCCTCCGCCCTCAATCACCCCAACATCGTCACCATCTACGAACTCGGTCACGACGGTCATAGTCACTACATCGCGATGGAACTTGTGGCCGGGAAAACACTCCGCGAGATGATGAAGTCCGGTTTAATTCCGACGCGCCAGGTTCTCGACATTGCTGCGCAGGTCGCTGAAGGCCTCACCAAAGCGCACGAAGCCGGCATCACGCATCGTGATCTAAAGCCTGAAAACGTGATGGTCACCGAAGACGGCCTCGTCAAAATTCTCGACTTCGGTCTCGCCAAGCTTGTCGACCCCACCTCCGGTTCCAAGACCAACACAAACGTGTCCAGCGATACCACTTCGCTCACAACGTCTGGCGTTGTCGTTGGCACCGTCAACTACATGTCTCCCGAACAGGCCGAAGGCGTGCGCACCGATTTTCGCGCCGACCAATTCGCGCTCGGTCTCGTTCTCTACGAGCTCATCACTGGGCGCCGTCCATTCATTCGCCGCACCACTGCCGAAACCCTCGTCGCTATCATGCGTGAACAGCACGAACCGATCGTCGCGGCGCAGCGCGATGCTCCCGCTCCATTCTGCTGGGTCATCGAACGCTGCCTCACGAAAAACCCTTCAGGTCGGTTCGCCGCCACACGCGAACTCGCCCGCGAACTCGCCGCAATCCGCGACTGTTTTCACGAAACCCGTCAGCGACACGTGGAAATCCGCCCCGCATCTCTCCCCGTCTCCTGCAATAGCTTTGTAGGCCGTGAAAGGGAAGCGGCTGCTGCCCGCGACCTTCTTTCTCGCGCGGCCATCCGACTGCTTACAGTCACTGGTCCCGGCGGCATCGGAAAAACCCGATTCGCAGTCGAAGTTGTCAGCGGTTTGACCAACCTTTTTCCTGGCGGTATCCACTTCGTTTCGCTCTCTCCTCTCACCGACCCCGATTCGATTCCTTCGGCAATCGTGCAGGCTTTAGGAATTCGCGAGATCGGTCAGCAATCCGCGTTCGACATTCTGAAAAAATATTTGCAAGAGTACGCGCGCAACCCGACCCTGCTCGTGCTCGACAACTTCGAGCATCTGTTGCCTGCGGCCTCGCTCGTGTCGCAGTTGCTGACCTTCAACGCAAGTCTCAAGATTCTTGTGACCAGCCGCGCCCCGCTTCACGTTTACGGCGAACACGACTTCCCTGTGCCGCCCCTGGCCTTGCCCGACCCGAAAGCAGTGCCTTCGCTCGAGTCACTAGCGAAATTTTCCAGTGTCGCCCTATTCCTTCAGCGCGCCGTCGCCGCCAAGCCTGACTTCAAGCTCACCCACGAAAACGCCGCCGCCGTGGCCGAGATTTGCACTCGCCTGGATGGCTTGCCGCTAGCCATCGAACTCGCCGCTGCTCGCGTGAAAGTTCTTTCGCCCGCATCGCTCCTGACTCGGCTCGCCAGCCGCCTTCAATTGCTCACCGGCGGTGCCAGAGACTTGCCGCAGCGCCAGCAGACGCTTCGCGCCGCAATCGATTGGAGCTACGACCTCCTCAATCCCGCCGAGCAGAAATTGTTCCGCCGCCTCGCGGTTTTCGTCGGCGGTTGCAACCTCGAAAGTGTTGAAGCGGTGTGCGACGCCAAACTCGACCTCGGCGTCGATGTGCTAGACGGAATGGCCAGCATCGTCGACAAGAGCCTAGCGCAACAGGTCGACCTGGGCACGGGCGAATCGCGTTTCGTCATGCTGGAAACGATTCGCGAATACGCCCTCGATAAACTTAGGGCCAGCGGCGAAGAGTTGTATACGAAACGCGCGCACGCGGCCTTTTGCCTTGTCCTTGCCGAGGAGGGTGATCCGGCGCCGCAGGAACCTGCGAAGAGCGCCGATTCATTTCAACGCTTTGAAGTGGAATACAACAACTTCCGCGCCGCTCTCGAATGGCTGACTGAGAGTGCCAACGCCGAATGGGGACTCCGGCTCGCTACCGCGCTCTTTCGCTTCTGGGAGTCGCGCGAATACCTGGCGGAAGGGCGCGACAAACTCCGCCGCATTTTGGATCTTCCCGCCGCCGCCGCTCCAACCCGGGAGCGCATGCGCGCAATGTTCTCGGCAGGCGTGTTGGCCGGCGGACAGCGCGACTCCAAAGTTGCCGAACGGTACTTCAGCGACAGCATTGAACTGGCTCGGCAACTCGGTGATCAGACTGGCCTCGCTGTTGCGCAAAACGCGCTCGCGATCAACCGCCGTGAACAACTGGATCTCACGGCTGCACAAGCGTTGTTCGAGAGTGCCCTAGCCATCTGGCGAACGCTCGGCGACCAGAAGGGCATCGCCCGCACGCTCAGCAATCTGGCTAGCGTTGCCAAACTCGAGTGCGAGTTCGAGCGATCTAGGGCCCTCTATGAAGAAAGCCTCGCCACGTTCCGTGCTCTTGGCGATCGGGAAGGCGTTGCCTGGTCGCTGAACTATCAGGGCGACGTCGCTCGCGAGCAAGGCGATGCAGCGGGCGCGCGTTCACTCTATGAGCGTGCTCTTGCAATCTTCTACGAACTCACAGATAGCTGGGGAATCGCCGGGACACTCGCTGACCTCGGCGGACTCGCGCGATGCCAAAAAGATTATTCCACCGCGAACTCGCTCTATCGTGAAAGCATCCAGTTATTCCGAAAGATAGAGTACAAACGCGGAGTCGCGCGTTTGCTGGAGTGTTTCGCCGGCGTCGCCGCTAGTCAGGCGAATGCAGATCGGTCGTTGCGCCTCGCCGGTGCGGCCTCAGCTCTGCGTCAAAATATTGGTGCGCCGCTGCCGCCAACAGAACAGCTGCGAATCGAAGAGGAAATCGAACCCGCCCGCGTCGCTCTCGGAAATGCGGCATCCTCCGCCGCGTGGCTCGCCGGCTGGGGATTGTCGCTCGACGCCGCCGTTGACGAAGCCCTCGCT
>JAFAZL010000835.1 GCA_019239815.1 Acidobacteriota bacterium | reverse complement strand
AAGTGAATCAAAAGACTTACCCGATTTACCCGGCCCCGCCGTCAACTTTCCCCGCCCGTAAGCCATTTACAATCACATCCTTGAACGTTGTAGTCGTGCAACCCCCCTGGAATCACATCCTTGCGCAGAAACCCAGGGGGGTAGGGGTGTAGCCATTCCCAAAATGGAACTGCTAAGTGGTAGGTCGTCTCTGAATCTACTTCTTCTGCCCGTAGTACGCCGTCGAACCGTGCTTCCGCAGAAAATGCTTATCATGCAGGTGCTTCGAGATCGCCTTCGCCTTTGGGTTCGCGCTCACCGTCATCGTCGCCATCGCCGCAATCTCTTCGACAATCACAGCCGCATGCGCTGCCTCCGCCGCCGTCGCGCCCCAACAAAACGGCGCATGCCCCGCCACCAATACTCCCGGGATGTGCAGCGGATTCAATTTCGCAAATCTCCGCACGATCGCGTGCCCCGTGTTCACTTCGTAGTCGTCGCGAATCTGCTTCGGCGTCAGCGCCCGCGTCACTGGAATCGGCCCGTAAAAGTAATCCGCGTGCGTCGTCCCGAAACACGGAATCTCGCGACCCGCTTGCGCCCAAGCCGTCGCGAAACGCGAATGCGTATGCGCCACGCCGCCAATTCCTTCAAACGCTTTGTACAAAATCAAATGCGTCGGCAAATCCGACGACGGTCGCAAATTCCCTTCCACCACTTTGCCGTTGAGATCGACCACCACCAAGTCTTCCGGCTTCATCGACTCATACGGCACGCCGCTCGGCTTGATCGCAACCAGCCCCTGCTTCCGGTCGATCCCGCTCGCATTTCCAAACGTGTAGAGCACGAGTCCGCGACGCACCAGTTCCAGGTTCGCTTCCAACACTTCTTCGCGCAACGTTTTCAGAATCACGCGTTGCCTCGCGCGTTCGCCGCGATCCGCCGCAGCGCCGGCAAAACACGCCCGACCGAAATCGCTGGCGCATCCGCCTTCCCAAATCCAAAGTACAAATCCCGATACAGCGCATACAGCTCTTCGTAAACCTTCGCCGCCTTCGGATGTGGCTCGATCAGGCGATGTTTCGGGCAAAGAGCGGCTTGCGCCTCTTCAATCGTGTTAAACGCCTTCGCCGCCATCGCAGCAAAAATCGCCGAGCCCAGACTCGTTACATCCGACTGCGGAATCAGAATCGGCTTGTTCAGTACGTTCGCATAGACGCGATTCAACACTTCATTCTTCTGCGGAATCCCGCCGCCATTAATCACGCGATGGATCGGCACTCCGTGCTCTTCCATGCGCTCCAGAATAATCCGCGTGTGGAACGCCGTGCCTTCGATCGCCGCAAATAGTTCGTCCTGCGCCGTCGTCGAAAGATGCCAGCCCAGCGTGATCCCGCCCAACTCCGGATTCACCAGCACCGTGCGGTCGCCGTTGTCCCACGTCAATCGCAGCAATCCCGTCTGCCCCGGCTTGTACGCCTCAAGCCCAACCGAAAGCTGCGCCACAGTGCTACCCGCCCGCTGCGCGATCGCGTTGAAAATGTCTCCAGTCGCCGAAAGCCCTGCTTCCACGCCGGTTTTCTTCGGATGCACCGATCCCGGCACAACACCGCACACTCCGGGAATCAGCTGCGTCGTGTCGCTCATCGCGATGATGCACGTCGACGTTCCGACGACGTTCACGACATCGCCGGTTCGCGCGCCCGCGCCGATCGCATCCCAGTGCGCGTCAAACGCGCCGACCGGAATCGGAATCCCTACTTTCAATCCAAGTTTCTCAGCCCATTCCGCCGTCAGCGTTCCCGCGAGCTGGTCGCTCGTCGCGTATCGCCCGTTTAATTTCTCACGCACGCCACCAAGTAGCGGATCGACATTCGTCAGAAATTTCTCCGATGGCAACCCGCCAAGAGCCGAGTTCCACATCCACTTGTGCCCCATCGCGCAAATCGACCGCGGCGCCTTCGCCGGATCGGTGATTCCACACAACACCGCCGCGACCATGTCGCAATGTTCCAGCGCAGTCGCGAATTTCTCTCGTTTGTCGGGATTGTTGCGCAGCCAGTGCAGCAGCTTGGAGAAGCCCCACTCCGACGAATAGGTTCCGCCGCACCAATCGATCACTTCCTGCTTGTTGCGATGCGCCGTTTCCGTAATCAGCGCGGCTTCTTTGGCGGAGCGGTGATCGCACCACAAATAATATTCATCGAGCGGCTGCAGATTCTTATCGACAGGAATGACGCTCGATCCAGTCGTGTCGATCGCTAGCGCCGCGACCTGATCGCCGGATATTTTCGCATCAGCGACGGCCTTCCTCGTCGCGTCCGCGAGCGCCTTCATGTGATCGTCGTGGCTTTGCGTGGCGAAATCGGGATCGTCTTTGCGCCGATGCAGCGGATAGTCCGAAACGCCGGACCCCAGCCGCCCGCGCTGCGTGTCCACAATCGTGACCCGCACACTGAGAGTTCCAAAATCAACGCCGGCGACGATGGCCACGGTCGTTCCCTATGCTCCGTGCGCGTACATTTCCCAACCAAAATAATTCGTCGCCGCTTCGTGCACTACCGGAGCGACTGTCGAAAAGTTTGCGGCAACATGATGCTCGAATCCGTTTTCGCAGATGTAGCGCAGCAGCTTCTGCATCTCCGGAATCTCGACAACGCCAGCACCGCCAAACGTTTCCAGCGGATCGTCGGTGAATTTCCCGCCGCCGCTGTACCCGCGGATCTTTGCCGTTAAGTCGTCCGTCGAAAATCGCGCATAGCTCATCGGCCCCGATTTCACGCGGCCCACACAGGTCCCAAACGTGTTGTCCTTGCCGACGGTCCCCGCAATGATCGCCTGAAAATCCATCGTGACGTCACGAAAGAAATGCTTCGGCAAATTGCTGCAATGGAAACAGACCGCCTTGTTCGGATCGCTCCCATAGTTATTGTTCCAATCCAGCAGCGCGCTCGGTGTCCCTGAAGCCAGCGCCAGCACGTGCATTCCCAGCACGCCGCAAACATCGACCTCGCACGCGCTCGACAGCAGCGAATCGCTCATCATGCTCATGATCGTGCAAGGTACGACTCCCAAATTTTCCTCGAGCGAAGTCCAGCACTGCACCGCGCTGATTTTCACATCGGTCGCCTTCATCCAGTCATCGACCACCGCGCCCAGCTTCGCCATCTTCAGCAACGCTTGCTGCGGAATCCCGCTCGTCGACACATACTTCTGAATCGCATTCAGCTTCCCGACCGCCGCCGGATCATCATCCTTCATCCGCGAGATGCGGCCCATCACTTCGGATAGATCGAGCGTCTCCACCGAAATCCCGTTGTGCTCCAGAATTTTCTCGCTGTAACGCACCGTGTTGAACGCCGCAGGCCGCGCACCGATCGCGCCAATCCGCAAGTTGCGCAACCCCTTCACCACGCGGCAAACACCGGCAAACCATTCGAGGTCAGCCTTGAACTCCGCCGAATTCGGCGCGACCGTATGCAGCTTTGTCAGCGAATACGGGATCCCATATTGCTTCAGGTTGTTGCAGGCCGACATTTTTCCGCAGAACGAATCGCGCCGGTGCGCAATCGTCATCTGCGACGGCGCATCCGGCGTCGCCTGAATCAGCACCGGAACATCGAGCCGCGCCAGCCGCAGCGTGTCGGCGATCGCCCGCTCATCGCCAAAATTCGG
>JAFAZL010000780.1 GCA_019239815.1 Acidobacteriota bacterium | reverse complement strand
TGTTCATAACGCAGCGGATGCGGTACGCGAGGCGGGCGGAAATGGTAAAGCGACGATCGGTTGGGCGCGGCAAGATGGATTTTTGAATGTGTGGATTGCGGATGAGGGACCGGGGATTTCGAATCCAGCGAACTTGTTTGTGCCGTTTTTTACCACGAAACAAGGCGGAACCGGGATTGGATTGGTGCTGTGCCGACAGATTGCCGAGGCACATGGGGGAACGCTGACGCTGCAGAATCGAAAAGACGTGAAGGGATGCGAAGCGCGGCTGCGGTTGCCGCTGTGAACGAAGGGCGATCGGCTTCGATTCGCTGCTAGCTGGATTATCGAAGAGACTTCAAATCGAATTGCGTGGTTGCAGTTTTTCCGTCTGGAGTATTCACCTCCACTGAAATCGCTTCGTTGGCAACGCTTTTGGCGTCGTACTCGAGCCAAACGGTCTGGCCGTCGAGAGCCGATGGAGAGTTCTTGGTTGCGGCCGAATACACCGGTTGATTGTGGATCGACTTCGTTGGAATCGTCTTGCCATTCTGTTTGAGCGCAAATTGGAATTTCTGCCAGAAATTCTCGGGGCGAAGATTGGCGGTCTGATTCGCGTCGTGGGAAACGGCTGGCGCTTGGGCGCCCCGTTCCTTTTCGGGATAGGCGGCGGGAAGGACAAGGCTAACGCGAATGACGATCGTATCTCCCCGTTTGCGGTAGGCCGCCAGAGCCTGCTGCTCCGAGAAGCCGCCGCTCAGTTTTCGACGGGACTCGTCAACAACCTGGGCAAACGGAGTAAGCACTTCAATTTCAGATAGATGTGGGGTGCCGCCGTCGACAGCACCCGTCGTCTGCTTTGCGTAAGGGTCGAGAAACTCGGCTGTAGTTTGATCGTTGCGCTGGCCCAGCACGTACGCAGAGTGGAGGGCCTCAGGACTCAATGTTACTTCATAAGCTTGCGACACTGGCACGAACAGCATTAAGGCAAGCGCCGCAACGGCACCGAGGTGTTTGCCCTTAGACATAGGATTTGGATGCTAACACACAAGTGGCTGGCCATTTTGCGGTTAGTACTAGGTGGACGGTTGATAAATGGTACGGTACTGGAAAGACTGTAGGAAGGCTGGAAGTCCTTAGGAGTCTGGACGATGCGAGGGTTTCGAGCCTTGCTTCAAGTATGCAATTCTTGCTGTTTGGACGAAAAAAACACATTTCAACCTGACCTTTAGGACAGGCGAGTGCTTCAAAAAGGGACACTTAGCGGCGCAAATCATTGGTCATGCGCGTGCGTTGCTTAGCGGCATGGAAGCGGCTAGTACAGATAGCTCGTCCGGACCGTTACTCGAACCGGCAGCTCCAGCGTCCGTAGCCTCCCGTAACCCGTCCCAGGACCCCACCCCGAAATGGCGCGAACGCGTGGCGGCGCTCAAGAACATGCCTCCGATCTTTCGTATGGTGTGGGAGGCTGCGCCCGGCGTGATCGTTGCGAGCCTGACGTGCCGGGTTCTCGTAGCCCTTATCCCACTGGCCGCGTTGTACGTAACCAAAGTCATCGTCAACGACATCGTCGACTACCGGCAGCATCAAACCGTACTCCCTCACAACTTTTGGCACCTCGTCGGATTGGAATTCGCGCTCGCCGGCTTGCTGGCGGGCGTTCTGGTGCGTTTGGTGGCGTATTCGGAAGTCGTTCTCGCCGACCGTTACAGTAAGCACATCAGCACGAAGATCATGGAGCACGCTTCGAAGCTCGATTTGACGACCTTCGAGGACCCTCTGTTCTACGACAAGATGGAACGGGCGCGTGTGCAGGGCACAGATCGGCTGGTGATGATCCAATCGACAGGCATGCTGATTCAGCAGCTCGTTACGACAATCAGCATGGCGGGCGGCATCATCTTTTTGTCGCCGTGGATTCTGATGGTCCTCATCATTTGCGTCATCCCTGCGTTTATGGGCGAGACGCACTTCGCGTTCAAGGGCTATTCGCTGAATTTCAAGCAGACGCCTGCAAAGCGCGAGATGGATTACCTGCGCATCGTGGGCGGCAGCAAGGAAAGCGCGAAGGAATTGAAGCTGTTCGGCTTGGCGAATTATCTCGTCGGCCGATATTCGAAGCTGTCGAATGAACTGCACTCGCAGAACGTGAGTTTGGCGAAGCGGCGGTTGCTAGTCGGCACGGCATTCACGACGCTGAGTGCGATCGGCTACTACGGCAGCTATGCGTTCGTGATCTACAAGACCGTTACTGGCCAGCTCGATATAGGTACGTTCTACTTTATGGTCGGCGCGATTGCGCTGGCGAGTTCGAATATTCAGTCTGTATTCACGACGTTTTCGACGATCGCCGACCAGGCGATGTTCATCACCGACTTGCTCGACTTCTTCAATCTCAAGCCGCGCGTTTTCTCGAAGCCGAATGCCTTGCCGGCGCCGCGGCCGATCCGCCTCGGATTCGAATTCCAGAATGTCTCGTTCTCGTATCCGGGGCAGACGCGACAGGTTTTGAGCAACGTCAGCTTCAGCCTGCGGCCTACGGAACGGATTGCACTCGTTGGCGAGAATGGTCAAGGCAAAACGACGATCGTGAAGTTGCTCACCCGGCTATACGACCCGACCGGTGGGCGGATTCTCTTGGACGGCGTCGATCTGCGCGATTACGAACTTGAGGATCTCTGGAAAGAGATTGGCGTGATCTTCCAGGACTTTGTGCGTTACGACATGACGGCGAGCGAGAACATCGCGATTGGGCGAATCGAAGAGCAGGACAACACGTTCCGCGTGCGCGCTGCGGCACAGAAGAGCCTCGCCGAGGGCGTGATTCGCAAACTGCCCCATGGCTACAACCAGTTGCTGGGTCGCCGGTTTGAGGGCGGCACGGATTTGTCGGGTGGCGAATGGCAGAAGATCGCGCTGGCGCGCGCTTATCTGCGCGACGCGCAGGTGCTGGTGCTTGACGAGCCGACGGCAGCGCTTGACGCGCGCTCGGAGCACGAAGTGTTTGAGCGGTTTGCCGAATTGACCAAGGGGAAGATGGCGCTGCTGATTTCGCACCGCTTCTCGACGGTGAAGATGGCCGACCGGATTTTGGTTTTGGAAGGCGGACGGATCGCGGAGCAAGGCCCTCACGAACAGCTTTTGCAGAGCAAGGGCCGCTACGCCGAAATGTTCGAGTTGCAAGCTGCAAGTTACCGATAAGGACGACACGATGGCTACGCAACAACACCCCGCATTCGATCCCAATCAGCCGATAGTGGCCGGGGAGCTTCCGCGCATCGGCGGACTGCGCAAGGACTACTTCGGCGCCGTGCAGAACACCGAGATTGGGGACGATGAGTTGCGCGCCGCAGCGGAAACCGAGGCGCACTCCTGGAGCGAGCTGGACGCGGACGGAAAGATTGTCGCGATCGAAGCCAAGTGGAAAGCCGTCAAGGCCGCCATTGAAGCGAAACTCA
>JAFAZL010000696.1 GCA_019239815.1 Acidobacteriota bacterium | reverse complement strand
TCGAGTTCCAGGTTGTGGCCAAAGTGATTGACGTGATGGACGCGGCAGGCATATCTTCTGTCGGTCTCTTAACGCCGCAGTTGGAGAAAGGCCGCTAGATTGGCCGGTTGCCCTTCGCAGGGCGGACGTGAATCCTAGCGACGACTGTTTTAGGTCGCGCCATACGCAGGGATGGGATGCTTCGATGACTTACGGATCGATTCGAATCGCACGCCGGGTAACGGCACTCGCCGCGATGGTTTTCGTCGTGGCGGGCGTCTCGGGTTGTAACAAACTCAAGGCTCGCGACCTCTTGAACAAGGGCGTCGCCGCTTTCAAAAACGGCCAGTCCGACGCTGCGATTGAGGACTTCAAGGAAGCGGTGGAAGCTGATCCCGAACTCCTGAACGCGCGGATCTACCTCGCCACCGCGTACGCCAGCCTCTATATCCCGGGCGCTCCATCTCCCGAAAATATGGCGCGCGGCAATCAGGCCGTTGCCGAGTTCAAACAAGTCCTCGACAAGGACCAGAACAATCTCTCCGCCATCGACGGCATCGGATCGATCCTTTTCCAAATGGCCGGCCAGCCGTTTGACCAGAAAAAATTCGAAGAGTCGAAGACCTATCACCAGCGCCACATTCAGTTGAAGCCTGAAGATCCAGAGCCCTACTACTGGATCGGTGTGATCGACTGGACCCTCGCCTTCCGCGCCAACGGCGAAATGCGGCTCGACTACAACAAAAACAATATTAAGAAGCAGGTGAAGGATACGGATCCTCTTCCACCCGCCGTTCGAACCGACTACGCTGCCAAGTACGGTCAGTTGGTTGACGAAGGCATCGCCGACCTTCAAAAGGCGATCCAACTCCGGCCCGACTATGACGACGCGATGGCGTATTTGAACTTGCTCTATCGCCGCAAGGCCGACCTCGTTGAAACTCCCGACGAGCGTGCGAATTACCTCAAGCAGGCCGACGATCTCGTAGACAAGGTCAAAGAAATCAAGCAGAAGCGCGCCGACCAGCCGACGCAGCCGTCCTGATCGCGCTTCAAACTCGCAAATCTCTCAAGGGCGTTCCTCTGGGAACGCCTTTTTTTTGCTCTCGGGCCGCCCTTGACTTGAGCCTCAAAATGTGGTATTGATATAGTCAAGTCAATTTTGGCTCACGCGCCGACGCAATCGGCGCTTTTTTGTGCCTAAACCATGAGCACAAAGCCGTCGAAACCACGAGCAGAAGCCATTCTTTTCGAACAACATTACCCTATAAGCATCTTATTATCAGTAGTTTGCGCACTCTTGTTTCTGGCGCAATCACAACCCGCTTATTTTGAGTAGCTTGCGCACTCTTTAAAAACAGCGGGGGGTATACCCCATCCCGATTCGGGAATCGTGCTCCGAGAGCCAGCATCAGGTATCCAGACAGCAATCCGGGCCTCCTCCCCAGAAACAGTCGCTGGACGGCTGTCGTATACTAGATTATGGCTCCGGGTAACGTACCCCTTAGCTTCAATCGTGATCGCACCGAGCGCCAGCTCGACGCCCGCCTCGAAGAGCTCCTCGTCAAGCTCCGCAAGAATCGCCCGGCCGAAGACCCCTGGATGGTCCGCCGCGCCTACGAAATCGCCGCCGAGCGCCATCGCGAACAGCTCCGCAAATCCGGCGAGCCGTACCTCATGCATTTGCTCGAGGTCGCGCACATCCTCGCCGACCTCCGTCTCGACGCCACGACGCTGACCGCCGCGCTCCTCCACGACGTCATCGAAGACACTGAGTTTCCAGTCTCGCGAATCACGGAACGCTTTGGGGACGAAGTAGCTCACTTAGTCGAAGGCGTCACAAAGATCGGCCGCCTCAAAATGATGGCGCCCGAAGCGCGCCAGGCCGAAACCGTCCGCAAGATGGTGCTGGCGATGGTGCACGACGTTCGCGTCGTGCTCGTCAAGCTCGCCGATCGTCTGCACAACATGCGCACGCTGGAATATCTGGATCAGCCGAAGCAGCAGCGCATCTCGCGCGAAACGCTCGATATCTATGCTCCGATCGCACATCGCCTCGGAATGGGTTTGATCCGCAACGAACTCGAAGATCTTTCGTTCCGCTACCTCGAACCGGAATCGTTCCTCTCGCTGCAAAAAGAAGTCACCGACAAGGCGCCGATTCATCTCGCATTTCTAGAAGACGTTCAGGGAACAATCCGAACGAAACTCG
>JAFAZL010000646.1 GCA_019239815.1 Acidobacteriota bacterium | reverse complement strand
ATTCACCGTAGAGCTGGATTTCCTGAATGATTTCGCGCTTGTAGGCTTTGAAGGTGGTGCCGAAGTCGTGAAGATCGAAGCCACTCAGCTTGGCCATCATCCAGTTGGCGACGCGGCTGGGGAACTGGCGCATGAGCCAGTGATCGCGGCGGGCGTAGCGCCAGCCGCTGACAAGGTCGAAGCCTTCTTCGATTTTCTCGAGGAAGCGCGGAATTTCTTCGGGATCGTGCTGAAGGTCGCCGTCCATCGAGATGACGACGTCGCCGCGTGCGAAATCGAAACCAGCTTTGAGCGCGGAGGTCTGGCCGAAATTGCGGCGCAGGCGAACGATGTTGACGCGGTGGTCGTGCTCGTAGATGTCCGAGAGAACCTTGAAGGAGTTATCGCGGCTTCCATCATCAATGAAGATCAGTTCGTAGGGCTCGCCGATCGAGTCCATGACCTCGGTGATCTTCATGTAGAGCGGAGGGATGTTTTCCTGCTCGTTGAAGAAGGGAACCACCACCGAGTAGCGGATTGTGGGGTCGGTTCTCATATTTGAGACGATACCAAAGAATAGTCTATCAGGCGGATGCCTTGGGAGGCGACAAGATTTCGGACGTCGGGATCGGTGAGGATAGCAAGTTCGGTGGCGCGGGATTCTTGCAGCCTGGTTGGGGATTTTTGCAGGGCTTCGTCGACGTAGCCGGGATGGCACATGAGTTCGGTGGTACCTTCGGGCAAGTTGCTTAGGAGTTGGAGCACGCCTTCCTTGGTCATTTCGCCGGTTTGGGCGATACCGCAGAAATAGTCGACGGTGGCGATGCCGAGGTGCTGGGCTTGTTCGCGCGCGTCGCGGGCAAGGAGTTTCAAGCCGCGAGCCTGGACTCCTTGTTTGAAGACGGTGGCGTCGAAGAGTTCGTCGTCGGCGGAGAGCGCGGCGCGGAGGCTGGAGGCTTCGTGCGAGACGCGGATGGCGCCGATGTTGTTGCGTTTCGCAAGGCGCAACGCGATTTCGAAAAATCCGGGGAGCATGTGGACGTGTTTGTGGCCGTCGAGATGAGTGGGTTGAATGCCGGCTTCGCGGATTTTTTCGATTTGGGCGGACCATTCGTCTTCGACTTCGTGAAGGTTGATGGAGTTGGTGGCGATTTTGAGGAGCAGCGTTTCGGGTCCGCCGAGGAATTCGCCGTCGTCGTTGAGGATGGAGGTGACAAGTTCACGCGGGGCGGTGGGAGGGCCGTCGCTGAGGTTGAGATGGACGCCGATGCCGAGGTTGGGCGCGGACTTTGCGGCGGCGAGCGCGGATTCGAAGGCGGCGCCGTTGGCGAGCAGAGACGTGCTGGTGACGATGCCGTTGCGGTGGGCGTCGAGGATGCCGCGGTTGACGCCTTCGGTCCAGGCGAGGTCGTCGGCGTTGACGATGAGGTTTTTCATGGGCGGTCGTGCATGTCGTGGAGTCCGTGGTGCGGCGTCAAACAGCAGATTCCTCGCTGCGCTCGGAATGACAAGGTTTTTGTGTTCCGGATGATAGCGCTCGTTTTGTATCGCCGATAAGACGGGCACGGCAGTGCCGTGCCCCTACACGTGAAATTCATTGGCCTGTACGAGGGGACAGATACTTATGGGACTCTGGGCGGCGCGCGTACCATTGACCGGTCCAGAGGGCAACTTTAGCATGGGCTCACAGAGGGAAGAATGCCAGTCAAGACGCGCGAATTGAAGAGTGTCGCGCCGCGGCATGGTGACAGCCGACGCGGCCGGCGGATGAACTCACGCGTGCCGATACGCCTGGAGTGGGACGATGCCAAAGGGCGGCGGTGCAGCGTGGATGCGCATACGCGCGTGGTGAATCCCTACGGGTGCATGGTCGTATTGGAAGATGACCTGAAATTGGAGCACCGGCTGGCGCTGACTAATGTGGCGACCGACACCAGCAATTCGGCCGTGATAGTGTGGAAGGGAACGCAACGGCCGGAAGGCGGTTGGGAGTACGGCGTCGAGTTAGTAGCGCCGGAGATGGATTTCTGGGGATTGGAGCTATGACACCTCCTGTAACGAATACGAAGCCGGCGGCGCCCGCGTCGTCGGTGCGGCCCGCATTGCAGCGGCAGAAGACGGCGGAAGAGCGCCGGCGTGCGCAGCGCGCGTTGCTGAGGATTTCGGTGACGATACACGTGGCGGGGAAGCAGCCGATCCAAGGGTATACGCACACGGTGAGCGCGACGGGCGCGATGATCATTTTGAACGAGCCGTTGCCCGAGGGGACGAAGTTCACCCTGGAGAACATGAAAACGAGCACCAAGGTCGATGCGAGAGTTGCGCGCGCGGCGCAGGTGACGAGTGAAGGTTCGCTGGTGCCGGTGGAGTTTATGACGGCGGCGCCGATTTTCTGGAATGTGTTTTTTCCGCCGAGCGTGAATTAGGGGACTAGTGATTGGTGACTTGTGACTGGACGGAGGATTGAGTTGTAGATGTGGTTGACGGATGGGTGGGTTGAATCTAAACACGCACCCTCCTAAAAGCTGGAGGGTGCGGCACCCAAAAACTGGATTTCCGGAAAAATTGGAAAAGGCCTCGAGATTCTCTCGAGGCCTTTTCATTTAGTTGCGACGCGCGGACTTCCGCGATGTGGTTTGCCCATGCCCGAAGACGGTCTACGGTGTGGTGACGGTGACGGCTACGGCTGCTGATGTCGAGCCGACGTAGGTTGCGTCGCCGCTGTAGACGGCGGTGATGCTGTCTACATGCGTGCCGCCGCCGTTGGTGCTGGAGCTGCCGCCGCAACCCTGGAGGCCTGCGGCGATGCCGACCAACACGAGGGCGCACGCGACGGCGTATGCGAGACGGCGACGCGTGGGGACGCCGCTGTGGCGCATGATAACGAACACGAGCAGCGCCAGGATGCAGCTGGCGAGCGCGAGAGGTACGGCCGGCGGAACTTGTGGCGTGCGCTTCGCCGGATTGATCAAGCCGGGCGGCAGATTTGAGAGTGCCGTCGAGAGCGTAGCAGTGCATGTGCCGGGAGTTGTGCTGGTGCCCGCCGTCGCGGTGCAGGTGGCGGCGGTGCCGAGCGCCTGCGTACCGTTCATGAACTGAACCGTGCCAGTTACGCCGGGGCCGTTGTTGTTGGAGCCGGTCACGGTAGCCGTGAGTGTGACGTTGCCGCCGGACGCGATCGTGGTGACGCTGGCCTTGGCGGTGGTTGTGGTCGCGACGGTGCCGCCCGTGCCGACGGCGATCGTGTCGCTGCCGTTGCTGGAGGAATAGTTGTGGTCGCTGGGTGCCGGTGTGAAAGCTGAGGTGATCGCGACACTGCCGGTGGTAGCGAAGGTGTTCGTGATGCTGGCCGTGGCGAAAGCGGGGACAACAGTGGAGCCACCAGTGTTCGCGGCAGTGGGAACGACCGCGACGGCGTTGCCGATTTGTTTGCCGTTGGCGGTGAAGACGACGCTGCCGGTGGGGCCGGCGCCGGTGCTCGTGGTGTTTATTTTGGCGGTGATGGTAACTGGCGCTGTGGTAGTTATGCCCGTCGAGGGAGATGTAGTGACGGCTGTAGTGGTGGAAGTGGTGGTAATGGTAACGGACTCTGGCGCGGACGTGCTGGTGGCGAAGCTGTTGTCGCCTGAATAAGTGGCGACCAAGCTGTGCGTACCGACACTGAGTTGAACGGGTTGATCTTCGGCGATGCCGACGCTATTGAGGGCGGTCGAGTTTTTTCCGCTAAAGTCATTCAGAGGTTGACCATTATCAGTGAGCGTGACCGTGCCGGTGGGGCACGGAACGACGGTTGTCGCGCACTGTTGGCCGCTACTGTTGGTTACTGCAATCTGCAAAATGTAAGAAGAACCATACTGGACCGAGGCAGGAGCCGTGCTGACTGTAGGTTGATTGCTGCTGTTGAAAGTAACAAATCCGACTGCGGTCTTGCTCGGTTCAGGAGTAACAGTTACCGTAACGGGTGCGGACGTGTTTGCAGCGAAAGTGCCGTCGCCTGCGTAATTTGCCACGACCTGGTAGGACGTACCTCCTGGAAGTTCGTTGGTAGTGATGGTGGCGGCACCGCCGGACAGAACTGTTGGGCTGTTTTCTGAGAAGGAGCCGATGCCGACTTGAGAGCATGGGGGCGGCGCCGTTCCGGGAAGAACACATGTTCCGGTCGAAGGTTTTGCCGTTAGCGAGACCACTCCTGTAGCCGAGGTAGGTGTCAGGCTGATGTGAAACGTCGCGTTCGTCCCATGCGTGATGCTCACCGGCGACGGACTTGTAGAGGAGATCGCGACAGCATCCGTGTTGAACGATGCAGAGGACCAGGCGGCGAGGAGTTTGGTGATGTTGAGGGAGCCAAGGCCGGTGGCGTTGTCGTAGCCAGTGGTGGTGGTGAAGGCCGGCGTGTTGGTTTTTGTCGGATCGATCAGAACGCCGAATTGACCTGCGGTGGTGTTGCTGCAATTCGCAGTGCCGCCGGCGCAGGCAACCGAGTTATTGCCGGTGACGGTGTCGTAGAAAATGCAGGTCGCGGCCGGCGAGGCAGCCGAGGCGCAGATCGTGCCGGCGGCATTGTTTTTGTAGAGCTGATAGAGGACGTAGTTGGCGTTGCCTTGGCGCTTGCCGGTTTGCTGGTTGATCATCGCCATGACGCCGGCGAAGGCGGGAGCGGCTGCGGAAGTGCCACCGACGCCCTGGAAGTCGAGGAAGGGGGAATTCAAGTCGCACGAGCTGGTACTGCTGCCTGTGCCGGTGTTCGCGTCCTGCTGGCAGATGACGTAGAAGCTGGCGTTGGTGCCGTTGCCAGAGAAAAACGAAATGTCAGGGAGCTGACGGAAATTGGCGGACGGCATTCCGTTGATGCCGGTTTGGAACACGGGCTTGGCATTGAGCGTACTTGGGCCACCACTGCCGGCGACGAGGTCGATGCCGAAGTTGGAGGAGTTTGGATCGGAGTTGCCGTTGATGATGGTGGAAGTGCAGGTCCCGAGGTTGGAAGAAGTGGCAGTGGCGGCGCAGCTGTCGTTCCACGGCCATTCGGGTATGTAGCCCTTGGCGGAAGTCTGGGTGCCGTCGTTGGTCGTATTCCAGAACGTTGAGTTGCCGCTTGGGGCGTTCTGCGTGGTGCCAGCGTTTTGGAAATCTGTGCCGCCAAGCGCGACGTTGAAGCCGGTGGAGGCGATACCGCTTACAGCGATGCCTTTGTTCGCGACGTCTTGATTGTCGGACGAAACTTGATCAGGATCGCAGCCAGCGGAGCCGTTGTCACCCGCGGAGATGACGGCGGTGATGCCTTGCGCGGAGGCTTGCTCCCACAAATCGACGTAGAGCGCTTCCGCACTGGAGCCGATGCTGGCTTCGCAGGAGCCGAAACTTTCGCTCAATACGGGAGCGATGTTGTTGTCGACGATGTAAATCGCGGAGAGGTCGGTGCCGAACATGCCGACGCTCTGCGAGTCTTCGGAAACAACAAGGTCGATCGTTGCGCCGGGAGCGACAGCACCGGCCCACTGCACGTCGAGATCAGCTTCGATTTCGTCATCGGTAGCGGAGGTGGGACCCTGAATGCCAGGGTCTGGGCCGTTGAGGATGACGTTCACGGGGTTCGCGGTGAGACCGAACATCTTCTGGAAATCGGCGACGTCGGCGGGGTTGATGTTGGAGTCCTGGACGATGGCGATGGTGACGCCAGTGCCGGGAGGCCCGGAAACGCCGGGACTGGTTGCCGAGATCGTCGCTGGGATGTTGTAGATCTTGGCGAAGTCGCCGGGGCCGACGGCGTAGCAGGGCGTCGTGCTGCCGCACTTGCCGAAAGTGAAAAGAGGCTTCACTTCGTTGGTGTCTTTCGTGCGGCGGAAGGTGCCGAGACGGTGTACTTGGGCTTGCGGGCGGAAATCGTGAAGGGAAGCGACGCCGCGAACTACGGGAGAGAGCGCGGCGGGAATCTGCGGGTCGGAAACGTTGGCGGAGTGCATCTTGCCGCCGACATAGAAGTGGTGAATCTGCGTCTGGAAAGCACTGTTGATCTGACCGATGTTTCCGCTGAATTCGACGCGCGTGCGTCCGGGGCTCACTTTAATGCCGGTGAAACCGCGCGAAGTGAGCCAGTCTGTGACGGCCTGAATATCGGAATCGGCGGGGCCGAATTGCTTGCCGAATTGGTCAGGCGTAAGCCACTTGTGATAGTTCGGCGAAGACTTGTCTTGCTGTTGGTCGAGGAGCTGGCGAAGAGCGGCTTCTTGTTCGTCGCTGCGTTTGAGCAGGAGGTCAACCCGCGATGCGAGTTGTGATTCGGAAACGGCGCCGCGATCGAATTCGGCGCGCGCCATGCGATGGACGTTGCCACGAAGCGCGACACGATTGGAATCGTCTACGGCTTGCGTAACGCGCGCAGGGATGCGGGGCGTTTGCGAAACTTGCGCGGCGTCTGACTGGCCTTGCGCGAAAGTGTGCAATGCTCCGAATGCCAATATGAATGCGGAAAAAATGACAGCTCGACCCAGATTGGACCCGATGTTCTTCATGAACCCGCCCATGGTTTAGATGTCTCTCTCTAGACTGCGTTTAGGCTCGACTGCGAGCAGTGGCGCTCATTTGCGTGAAAAAAACACTGACAATAAGAAACAATTCTACTTGGGAATGGTTGCTTTCCGGTCGAGCGATGCTGGGAAGGAGTGCGCAGTTAGTATCGCACACCGCGAATACAATGGCAGCTCGGCGCAGCCGGGCGTCCGTAAAGGGTAAATCGCTCGAGGCGGACTTACGGGAACTTCGACCTCATATGAATGTACTTCCGTCGACGACTTCGGATGGTTCCCCGCCAGATGAAACCCGGAGGAGGAGAAAAAGTTTCATGGGAACGATCGTGCTTGCTGGGCTCACTCGGCAAGCGAGATGACGCTGAGTGCGCAGTGGGATTGGGTATTATAATGGCGACCCTGGTGATCAAGCTTGGAACCGAGGAGGTCCAATGGCGGAACCGTCTTATGAAGAGTTGAAAGCGCAGCTCGCG
>JAFAZL010000563.1 GCA_019239815.1 Acidobacteriota bacterium | reverse complement strand
TGGAGAACTCCAACGCGGCTCCCGGCCCGCTTCGGTGGATAATACTGTCTTCGATTGAGTTGATTCGTCTTCTATGGCCGCGGGAAAACTGACAACACACGCCGTCATTCTCGCCGGAGGGCGAGGCACACGCTTCTGGCCACGCAGCCGCACGCGCACGCCGAAGCAATTGCTCAACATCGTGGGCGAAGACACGATGCTGGAGCAGACGATCGCGCGTCTGCGGCCGCTTGTTCCGCCCGAGCGCATCTGGACGGTTACGAATCGCGAGCAGGCTGCGGGCGTTGCGAAACAGGTTCCGCCGCTGTCGCGCCAGCGCGTTTTGACCGAACCCATCGGACGCAATACGGCCGCGGCGATCGCGCTCGCGGCGATTCATGTGCGCCACGCGGCGAAGGGCGACGCCCTGATGGCGGTTCTTCCCGCCGATCACTACATCGCGAATCCTGAGCGCTATCGCGTCATCGTGAAAGCTGCCCTCGAAATGGCAGCCGATCCACGCAAGATGGTCGTGCTCGGAATCCCTCCGACGCGGCCGGAAACCGGCTTCGGCTACATAGAGCGAACGGGCAACGCGCTCGATGCAAAAGGATTCCCGGTTTATGCGGTGCGCCGTTTTACTGAGAAACCGGCGCTGGCTCTCGCGAAGGAATATGCCGGCTCCGGCCTCTATCACTGGAACGCCGGGATGTTTTTCTGGCGCGTCTCGACGTTCCTCGACAATCTAAAAAATTATCTGCCGACAACCTACGACGCACTGGATAGGCTCGCAACCAGTATCGGCAAGAAGACGTACGATAAAAACCTTCGCGATATCTACCCGACGCTGGAAAACATCTCGGTTGACTACGCCATCCTCGAACCAGCCACGCGCGAACAAGGCAGCCCGCGCGTCTTCGTCATTCCCGCCGAAGTCGGCTGGAGTGATATCGGTTCCTGGGCTGCAGTCTACGAACTGCTCGCGAAGCGGCCCGGCGAAAATATCTTTGCGAACTCTGGCGAAGGCCAGGCGATCGACGCCGAAGGCAATTTCTTCTGGAGCCCGAAGAAATTCGTCGCTGCCATCGGCATCAAAGGTTTAGTCGTAGTCGAGACCGCCGACGCGCTGCTCATCTGCCCGCGTGAGCGCGCGCAGGATGTCGGCAAAATCGTCAGAAAACTCGAAGACGCAAAGCTCGAAAAACTTTTGTAACAATCGATCTAAGCAATGCGCGGCGAGCCCACCTTCGTCGCGTATACTTAAGATTTATGACTGCGATTAAATTCGGTACCGACGGTTGGCGCGGCATCATCGCCGACGATTTCACTTACGCCAACGCGCGTATCGTCGCGCATGCGATCGCGCGCTATGTTGTCCGCTGCGAAGATGCACGCAAAGGCGTCCTCATCGGCTATGACCATCGATTTGCAAGCGACACGATCGCTGCCGCCGTCGCTGAAACGATCAGCGCGACAGGCACTACGGTTTGGATAACTGACAAGCCATGCCCGACTCCCGCGATCTCCCTGCTCGTTCGCCAGCGCAATGCCGCGGGAGGGCTAGTCATCACTGCAAGCCACAATCCCGCGCGGTGGAATGGCATCAAGTACAAAGCCAGCTACGGCAGCAGCGCCCTCCCATCGATCGTCGCGCAAATCGAAACCGAGCTCGCCGGCGTGCTTAAGACCGGCGTTCCTCCGCTGCCGCCACAAAAAAATCTCATTCAGAAGCTCGATCCGCGCGCGCCGTACATCGAAACCATCGAAAAAATCGTCGATTGGGACCGACTTCGCAAGGCGAAATTCCGCTACGTCTCCGACGCCATGCACGGCTCCGCCGCTGGCATCCTCCCCGAAATTTTCAAACGCAACGGCATCGCCTGCGACGAAATCCGCGGCACGCGCGATCCGTTGTTCGGCGGCGCACATCCCGAACCCATCGAACCCCACATAGACCCACTTCGCAAAGCCGTTCTGGCCGGCAAATATGACGTTGGCTTCGCAGCCGATGGTGACGGCGACCGTATTGGTGCGATCGATCGCGACGGCTCCTTCATCAATCCGCATCAGATCTTCGCGCTGCTCGTCTGGCACCTCATCGGCACGCGCCAACTCGAAGGCGAGATCGCCAAAACTTTCTCTGTCACAAAATTGATCGACAAGCTCACGGCGAAATACGGCCGCAAACTCCACGAAGTCCCCATCGGCTTCAAATACATCTGCGAGCTCATGCTCGAACAAAATATCTTAATCGGCGGCGAAGAAAGCGGCGGCATCGGCACCAGCATGTATCTCCCCGAGCGTGACGCCACCGTCTCTGCGCTCCTCCTCGCCGAACTCATGGCCTGGCACAACAAAACGCTAGGCGAACTCCTCGCCGCGTTACACAAGGAATTCGGCGAATATCACTATGGCCGAATCGATCTCGACCTCAAGCCCGGCCAAAAAGAAAAGGCGATCGACCATTTCTCCGGCTCAAAACTGAAACAAATACTGGCCCTTGATATCACCAACCGCGAGAACATGGACGGGATCAAGCTCTATGTCGGTAACATTGGCTGGGTGATGGTGCGCGCTTCGGGCACCGAAAACCTGCTTCGCGTATATTCCGAAACCAACAAGCCGGATGCGACCAAAAAGGTTCTCGCCGCCGTCACCGAAATCGTGCACAGCCTGTAGCAACCCACACCGCGACGCAGGTACTATCAATAGCGAGTTGCCTGATTGAAGAAACGAAAGGACGTCGCCAAGCTCGAGCGCATCGCCATCCCATCCAGCTCAGCAGTGACACTCAATCTCTATGGAACGCCGTTTCTACACGCTCGACGTTTTCACCACCACGCGCTTTGAAGGCAATCCGCTTGCGGTCATCACCGACGGCGACGGACTTTCTGACGACGCGATGCTCGCGATCGCGCGCGAGATGAATCTCTCCGAAACCGTCTTCGTGCAAAAGCCGACCGAAGACACGGCACTCGCGCGCCTGCGGATCTTCACCACGCGCGAAGAACTAAAGCTCGCAGGCCATCCCGTC
>JAFAZL010000306.1 GCA_019239815.1 Acidobacteriota bacterium | reverse complement strand
TAAAAGACTGCGGCGGCACTCCAAGGCCGATTCGAACAATGGATGGGCAGCTAGCCACGTTAAAGTTAGTTTGGAGTCGGTGTGGACGTCAGTGTGGCGGGATCGCGTTGGTCGTCGTCGATCCAGTATTCGCGGCGGGACTTGATGGAATAGGGGCGGCGGACGGATGTGACTTGAAGCGCGTGGATGCCGGGAGTCGGAGTAGTGGGGCGGAAGCTGAGGACATAGTAGTTGGGAATGTTGTTGGAGAGGGCGATCAGCGCCGTCTTGAGATCTTTTTCGTTTTTGAAGGGGAAGTACTCGCCGCCGGCGAGTTCAGCGATGGATTCGGCGGTTTTTACTTTGAGCGAGCCGCGCGCGGCTATGAAAGCCATGGTGGCTAGACGAAGAGGCGGAGCGAGTTGGCTGATGCAGTCGAGGACTTGCTTGCTGTAGTGGCCTTCGTATTCGACGTCAGCGCCTTTTTTGCTGAAGCAGCCGTGAGCGGGGCCGGGATTTTTGCTGTCGAATTTTGAGGCTTCGTGTCTGACGGCGGAACTGGTACTGGAAAAGGCGAAGGTGTAGATGGCGGTATTGGTGTCGCTCATCAGATGGACGGCGTCGTCGAGCGTGGTCTCGCTGCCTTGGTCGATCGTTTCGCTGAGGAGAAGAATCGCCCGGCGATAGGTTGGGGGTTGCTTGCGGAGTTGGTCGACGGCGAAGGCGACAGCGTCGAGGATCGCGGCGCCGCCGTCACCTTCGGTGAGATTGGCGATTTGGCGGGAGGCTTTGTCGGTGATGGGCGTGAACGGCTGGATCAGGTGAGGCGTGCTGTCGAAGCCGATGACGGCGACGTTGTGTTCTACGTTGCCGATGATGGCGTCGAGGATGGAGTCGAGGGCGCGGTAGTCGTCAAGATGGCGCGCGCCGGCGCCACCGGTTTCGACGACGATGGCGAGAGCGAGCGGTTGGGCGTCAGTGTCGTCTTCGATGGTGATGGATTGTGGGGCGCCGTTGTCGGTGAGGGCGAAGTCTTCGGCGTTGAGGCCGAAGACGACGTTGCCGTCGCCGCCGGTGACAAAGACGGGAACCATGACAAGGTTGGAGCGGACGGTGAGTTTGACCTGTGGATCGGGTTGAGGTTGTTGCTGTTGCGCTACCGCCGATGCGGTGAGGCAGAGCAGGATTACTAGGGTGAGGAGATGGCGCATTCGGTGGGTTCTATTTTGCCAGGATGGTTGCGAGTGGGCTAATTCAGTCAGACGCGGGGTGGCTGTTTACGGTTGCAAGGGTGATGCGGTGAGGGCGGAGAGAGGAAGTGGAATACAGCGTGCGGACTTGGGGCGCAGCAGTGCTGCGCCCGTACAAAGGCGGTGGCGGTTATTGAAGGCATGGGTGGTTTTTGATCTAAATCCCGCGGTCTGGGGAACGACCGCGGCTACAGGGCGAGGTAACTAAAAAAGGTGGACACTTTGGGGGATACGGCCTAACTTTTAATTGGGGCGATTTCTTCGAGCGCTCCAAGACTACGGAAAACATAGGCCTTGCGTATGGACAATTTTGAAGAGATTGGGCGTCGCATCGATGCGGAGATGGAACGGTTGCGCAAGTACGTAGATGAAGAGATCGCGCCGGAGACGGAGCGGCGAACGGCTTCGTTTCTGCGCGATGTTTCGGGGAAGCTCGACCAGTTTGCGCAGAAGCTGGAAGCGCGGATGGCACGGCGCACGTCGGCGGCGTCATCGTCTTCGTCATCGGCACAAAATCCACCACCGCCACAAAATCTGCAGTCATGAGCGCGGTTCGATCGTGATGGTCGAAATCGCGACAAATTTTTCCATAACTTTGTCAAAGGATCGAGTGAACGGCCGGTGGTTCACGCTGGCAGCGTTGTTTTGCTGTGCGGCGATTTTTGTGACTGGATGCGGGGGGCGCCAGCCTGTGGCGAGCGCGCCACCTGTGACGAATACGACTCCCGAGCCCGCACCTGCGCCTGAGCCGAGTAATCGTCCAGCGCCATCATCTCCAGCGGCTGCGAATCCAAGACCGAACGAGGGCAGGGCCGTTTACGAAGAAGGGAAAGCGTCGTGGTATGGCGCGCCTTTTCACGGGCGGCAGGCTTCCAACGGCGAAACGTACGACATGTACAAGTTCACGGCGGCGCATCGCACGCTGCCGTTCAACACG
>JAFAZL010000914.1 GCA_019239815.1 Acidobacteriota bacterium | reverse complement strand
ACGTCATTGGTCTCGATGAATGCCGGCCGATACGACCATAGAATGTTGCGTCCCCAGTAGGCGATGAGCAGGCCGACCGCGGCACCCGAGAGCGAAAGCAGCGTGCTCTCGGTCAGTAGCTGGCGCAAGATTCGTCCGCGACCAGCTCCTAACGCGGCGCGCACGGTCATCTCTTTGTCGCGGGTGGCCGCTTGCGCCAGCAGCAGGTTCGCGAGATTAGCGCATGCGATCAGCAACACCAAACCGACCGCGCCCATCATCATCATGCCAGCGAGCGTGAACTGATCGTGCTGGTTGATGCCGACTGCCGCTTCGGCCAGGGAAGACAATGCAACGCTCCGGCCGGAATTTTCTTTCGGAAACTCGGTTTCCAAACGCGAAGCGATTGTTTTCAACGACGCTTCGGCTTCCGCCACCTGTGTGCCGGGCTTTAGCCGGCCAAATGCTGTGACCGCCAGGAATCGCCGATCATGAATCGCATCGATCGAAAATCCCCCGAACATCTGGGAGTACATGCTCATCGGAACCCAAACCTCTTCCGCGGCGGCCAACGACACCGTCCCTTTGAATCCACGCGGCGCCACGCCGATGATCGTGTACGGGACGGCATCCAGATTCATCTGCTTGCCGACGACGCTTGGGTCCATTCCAAATTTGTTTGCCCACAATGCATAGCTGATGACCGCGACCGTGTCGCTGTTCGGATGCTTGTCTTCGTCGGGGAGGAAAAATCGGCCGGCGGCAGGCTTCAAGCCGAGAACATCGAAGTAGTTCGCCGAGGTCATAAAGGCTTGCACTTGCTTCGGCTCGGCGCCGCCACTCCATGTCACCGGGGTGTTCATCCACGCCACAAGATCGGTGAACACCTGGTTCTGCCGGCGATAGTCTTCATAGTTTGGATACGAAAGACCCATTTTTTCGAAATTCGCCGCTGTCACGTGCGTCTTGGCATCGACGGTGTCGAGCTGAACAAGGCTTGAAACGTCGCGCACCGGCAACGGATGGAGAAGAATGGCGTTCACGACCGTAAAAATCGTGGTGTTCAACCCGAAACCGAGGGCGAGCGAAATCACCGCAACCGCGCTGAATCCTTTGTTCTTCAGCAGCATGCGCACGCCGAATTTCAGGTCGGCCGCAAAGTCGTGCGCCCAGCGGTAAATCCACGCGCCGCGGCTGTCTTCCTGAACGAGTCCGACATTTCCAAACGTGCGATGCGCGGCCTCTCGAGCTTCATTCGGTTGCATGCCACCCTCCACGTTTTCATCGGTTTCCATATCGAGGTGCGTTTGAATTTCAGCGTCGAGCTCGCGCGCGATCTTCTCCGACCGAAAGGTCGCTCCCAGCTTCGAGAAATTGCGATGGATGCTCACGATGAATCTGCCTTACGCGTCTTCTTCGGATGGCCCTGGGCTCAGGATGCGCGCAATCGCTTCGCTGAAGCGCTCCCACTTCGTGTGTTCGTTCGAGAGTTGCTTCCGTCCGGCTGGGGTCAGCCGATAAAACCGAGCTCGGCGATTGTTGTCCGACGTTCCCCATTCCGCCGCGACCCAGTCTTCCTGTAATAGTCTTTGTAGCGCGGGGTACAGGGAACCGTGGTCGATGCGAAAGGTCTCACCCGACGTGCGCTCGATAAACTTCGCGATGCCGTGTCCGTGCATCGGCCCCCAGCGCAGCGTGCGCAAGATAATCAGGTCCAGGGTGCCCTGCATGATTTCCAATCGATCGGTCGATTTCGGTTTAGGGCTCATAGGTAGACAACCTACCACACCAAGGGTAGACGCTCTACCTCGTCAAACGTTTCAACCCGGCAATTGGAATCCCTCAACCCAGTATTAGCTAACGACTGGCATGCCCCCCACGGCCGCCTAGTCCTGGGCCTAATGTTGCAATCTCGGTAACGTAGCGTCCAAAACGTTTCGCGATATAGCACAGCTTTCAAACGTTTGATCTCGCCGCCTGCCCCTCAAGGGTTATCTTCCTTCAAACAGGCCAACATCTCAGTTTGAAGGGTTGCGCCCATGAAACGGATCCGCGTCGTTGTCTCCCTGATGACCAGGGAAAACGATTACCAGCTCGAACAAGCTGCATCCGCCCAGCAATCGGCCGCGAGTCTCGGCGTCGATGCGCAAGTCCTCTTTGCGGACAACGATTCCATTACCCAGGGAACCCAGCTTCTCAAAATCATCCAGTCCGATCCGGCAACGCGGCCGGACGCAATCATCTGCGAGCCGGTAGGCGGCCCTTGCCTTCCTCAGGTAGCCCGCGCCGCAGTGCAGGCGGAAATTCCATGGGTGCTTCTCAATCGCGAAGCCGATTACATCGCTGAACTTCGCCGAAGCGCGCCGCGCCTGCCGATTTTTTCGGTGGGTTCCGATCAGAAAGAAGTCGGGCGCATCCAGGGGCAACAATTGGGTGCGCTAGTCCGCAATGGCGGTGGCGTGCTCCATATTCAAGGACCGTCCGAGAATACGACGGCTAAAGATCGAACTACCGGCCTCCAGGCGACGCTCCCGCCGCACATTCCGGTTGTCACGTTGCGCGGCCAGTGGACCGAAGAGAGCGCGCAGCGCAGCGTCGAATCATGGCTTCGGCTCAACACCTCGCAGAAGGTCTCGATCAGTGCGGTCGCGGGGCAGAACGACGCTATGGCCATGGGTGCGCGCAAAGCCTTCTCGGCCCTAGACAGCAACACCGATCGCGATCGGTGGCTTCACGTCCCTTATGTGGGATGCGACGGCGTTACCAAGACAGGCCAAAGTTGGGTGCGCACAGGTTTGCTCGCTGCCACCGTGATCATCCCGACCAGCGCCGGCCGCGCAATCTCGATCATGCATCAGGCGTTGCTCGCCGACACGCGTCCGCCCGAGCGCACCTTCACCATGCCCGAATCATTTCCTCCGGTGAACCAACTGAGCTAGTCCACGCTCTGGTGCCATACCGTCTCCGAACCCAACAAGGGGATGGTGATCCCAAAAGCAAAAAGAGAGACAAGCCGGATCGATCGCTGCACTCATTCACTCTCCGCCGGCAGCGCGCGTTCCGGCCGATCTCTCTTCGACTTACGATCCGCGTTGGCGCAAAGTCCTACCTGCCCGGATGGGTCCAGGCCGCCCTGCGCCCTCTACGCGAATCCGGCCATTCCGGGAAAAATTAAGCGCCGGCCGCCTTCGTTTTGCTACCGTGATGTTCGACATGGTGCTTTGCCGCTTCGGCCGCGTGATGCGTGGCATGGTGCAGATGACCCTGCGCGGTGTGCGCGTGGTGCGCCGCCGTTTCGTGATTGCCCTCTTCGTGGTGAGCCGCCGCTTCGCGGTGATGGCGCGCCGCGTGTTCGTGATGTTCCGCTGCTTTGTGATGATGCTCTGCCGCTTGCTTCGACATCGTTCCTCCTCGTTTTGTTGCTCTGCCGGACTCGCCGGCCCGAGGTAGGGTGCTCCCGCCCTGATTAACGAATCGTCAGCGGATTATGAATGGCCGAATACCGCTCGTGAGGAAAAGCAAGCTGCGGCGAGCGACCGTCGTTAACGTACACGATCAGCGCGCGAGCACTCGCAAGGTCGACTGCAGTTTCTTGCATTGTGACTGGAGATACTTCGAAGTGCTGATGCGCCTAGCGCGCCGCCTCTCGGAAATTCCAACCCTTGTGGTTCACATCCACGCTCGCAACTTCCTCTGGAGTGAAGGGTACTTCGCGATGTCCGCGCACCTGAATCACACATCCTTCGCTGGTTACGACTTGCTCGAAGCGTTTCCCGCTCTTTAGCGTTACCGAGACGACGTGATAACCCATTCCCGTCTCTTTGTGCCCTCGCAGGCGCGTCGCCCACTCGTTCGGAATCTGCACCAGCCGTTTCATGCGCTTTCCTCTTAATTTTCAGTTTGGATGTGTAATTCTAGCGGTCTGCGCACACCCTGTCCAGTGGGGCAGGAAGTTTTCACCGAAACCAACGGTTGCCTTGTAAACGATTACAGGTAAAAGACTTATGGCAAGGATAGGTCTCAACGTGAGCTGCGAAGGCCCGATGTCACTGGCTCGAAGACGACTCTCAGGCGGCCGGCTTGGACTCGGCGCAACCGGTCACGACTTGGCCTTTCGAACTCAAATCAAGCCAGGCTTTCACCGCGCGCCGCTTTTCCGCCGACAACGAGTTCGTCGCAAGATACGTTCGCAACTCCGCCGCTGCATCCAGGTTCGCGCATCGATTCAACAATACCTGCGCCAACGGCAGCCGAGCCTCCGGAAACTCGCTCAACGCGTCTCGCAGCAGCCGTTCGGCTTCGGGCGATGCGCTCCCTTCCGCGGCAAGTGCCCGCCCTAGCGTGTATCGAGAAGCCTTATGCTCCGGACTGATCTCCAGCGCCTGTCGCGCCGCTGCTTCTGCCTCGGGATAGCGCCTCAGCAAAAACAAACTCAAGCTCTTATTCCGGTAAGGTGCTTCCATCTTCGAATCAATCGCGCTCGCCGCATCAAATTCCGCGATCGCATCCTCATATCGCTGCAGCTGCATGAAGCTCGCCCCCAGATTGTTGTGCGCCTCAATAAATTGTGGATCGACCTTCAACGCTCTCTGTAGATGCTGCACTGCGCCCGGAAAGTCCCCCGACCCGACGCACTTCTCCGACCGGCGAAATTCCTTGATCGCTCCCGCCGGCAGCTGCAGGCTCCTTATAGAGATCGTATCGCCCATGGTCCCAGCGGGCGCCGCAGGCGTTGTCGGCACGACAGGCGCTGTCTCATCCGGCTGCCAGTTGCCATCGTTCAGTGGATTTGGCTTCGCCCACATGCCTGGCCGCACATTCGCTCCGGTCATGCGCTGTGCCTCGCCCTCATTCCCTTGTGCAAGCGCCTTCCACCCAGACGACAACACCACTGCGCATCCGCAAACTGCAACTCCAAGAACAAACACGACTCGTCGTTTCGTTTCGGGCCTCATAGCGGGTTCTCCTCGACGAGCGTCTTCTTGGCCCGCGCTCGCCGCTAACGGTTGAATTTCAAAATCGGAGCCCTCTAGAATGAATCGGGGTTAAATGACGAAGTGAAATAGCGAAGCCGCGCGCCCTCTAGGCACACGTCTCCGTCAGCATCGATCTCGCTCCGGCGGCCAAACCAGGAAGCGACTCGATCCGTTTAACCCCATCCTTCCGAGAGTTCGGGACCCAACAGCTTCAAATCCGAAAAACTTCTTTGATGAAACAGACGTTCCGACCCGTGCGACGGATAGGCGCGACGTTTGTAAAAAAATCAGCTAGTCGTTTTGCAATTCGCGCACCAAGATTCGTTTCGGTGCTCGAATCCATCGCCCTTGCGAAATCTCTGTTCCTTCACAAAAGCTTCGCGGCTTTTTCTCAGTGCTTTCTTGAGCTACGCCCCGCCGATTCACAAAGTTCCAGCGATCCGAGCGTTCTTCGAAATGTAACGGTTACCTGATCTCAGCGAGATGAAGTCGCAAGAAACTCTCGCGAATAAGCCGCGGCTCGTGACCTAAATCAAATGTGAAATTTAT
>JAFAZL010000912.1 GCA_019239815.1 Acidobacteriota bacterium | reverse complement strand
GCTATTTTGAGTGGGTGCAGGATCGGCAGGGCTTCTTTTGGCGCGAGAGTGAAGTCAATGATCGGCTGCTTTTCGTGATGGAAAACGCCTTCGATCAAGTGGTACATTACGCCGAACTGCACCACGTCAATAACCGCATCGCGGCCTACATGCTGGCCATCGACCGTGTTGCGAGCGCGCTCAAATTGCGCGGAATTTACGCGTAGTTAGCGCCCAAATCGGTGCAACGATAGTCCAAATCTCCGCAGTGCAGCACGCGTTTGGCCCCGCCACGCGAGCCGTAATTTCAGCTTGTGTCTCCCCGTGGTTCCGAAGATAATTCGGCGCCAGCAAGGAGTCGTGTCGTGGCGACGGAATTCCTCTCACCTGGTTCTGCCAAGTCAGAACAGCAGCATCGAGCCGATCTGTGTATAGCTGGGCGCTGGATGTACGAGCGCGGCTATATCGTCGCGTGCGAAGGCAATCTTTCGGTGCGGCTCGATGAAGACCGCGTGCTGACGACCCCGACGTGCATGAACAAGGGGATGCTCGCGCCGGACGATTTGGTGATCATCGATCTAGAGGGGCGGCACATAGCGGGTGAACGCAAAGCGTCGTCAGAACTGGCGATGCATTTGTTGTTTTACCGGATGCGACCTGACGTGCAGGCGATTTGCCACGCGCATCCGCCGACGGCAACTGGATTTGCGGTTGCAGGTCGTGCACTCGACCAAGCGTTGTTGCCGGAAGTGATCGTGGGGCTGGGACAGATTCCGTTGGTCAAATATGGCACTCCGGGCACGCCGGAACTGAGTGCCGCGATCGAGCCGTACGTGCCTCATTACGATGCGCTGCTGATGGCGAATCACGGCGCGGTAACTTGCGGTCCCGACACGCTGACGGCGTTTTATCGCATGGAGACCATTGAGCACTACGCGAAGATTACGCTGGCAGCGGAACTGGCGGGCACCCCGACGTTGCTTTCGAGCCGCGAAGTGGCGAAGTTGATGGCGGCGCGGACGCGCTATTTTGTGGTGCCACCTCCGGGTGGCGGTGCGGAATTGCCGGTCACGTGCGACTCCGTCGAGCACTCCGACGATCCGGTTCGGTTGACGCGAGGCGAACTCGATGCGTTGATCGATGAAGCGGTGCGCAAAGATCGCGCGCGGCGCTGATTGCAAGATTGTCGCCGGAAAAGCCGCTCGCGCGCTAACTACTCCGCCGGGCGTGTCATCCAATTCCCCAGACATCAGGAGCTTTGAATGAGCGACGTGCAAGGATTCTTTGCCGCGATTCGCGCGGGCGATGCGAGCAAAGTGCAGTCGATGCTTGCCGAGGATGCAGCTCTCGCCGAGTCGAAGAATGAGCAGGGGCAATCGCCGGTGCTTGCCGCCGTGCATAGCGGCCGGACGGCGGTGCGCGATTTTCTGATCGCCAATGGGGCGCATCTGGAGTTTCACGAGGCGGTCGCCGCGGGGCAGTTGGAGCGCGTCGAGCACTTCGTCTCGAAAGATGGAACCGACTTGGCGCGTGCGTATTCGCCTGACGGATTCCCCGTGGTCGCGCTTGCGGCTGCGTTTGGGCATTTTTCGATCGTGAAGTATCTGTTTGAAAAGGGCGCCGACCTGACGGCGGTTGCGACCAACGGGACCGGATACAATGCGTTGACGGGTGCGGTTGCCGGCGGGCGCGAAGAAATCGCGATCTGGCTGCTCGAGAACGGAGCGGATGCAAACTATCGGTACGGTCCGGGATATACGCCGTTATTGGCGGCGGCCGCAAACGGGCATCTCAACATCGTGAAGGATTTGCTGGTGCATGGCGCGGACATTCACGCGAAATCGAACGACGGCAAGACCGCGGTTTCGATCGCGGAAGAGCGAAAGCATCCCGAAATCGTGGAATTTCTGCGGAGCAAGGGCGCGTAACTTATCGCGCGTTGCGTGAACTATTCTTCGCGCAAAACCTGCATCGGTTCGACATGCGACGCGCGCACGGCCGGGATCAGTGATGCAACGAAGGCCACGATAAGCACGGTGCTGATCACTGTTACGAGCGTGACAGGATCATAGGGCGTGACGCCGTAGAGCATTCCGGCGAGGAGTCGCGCGAATGCCAACGCCAGCATGCAGCCCGCCACACAACCCAACGCAGCAACTCCCGCTCCTTCGAGCAGCACGCGTTTCAGAATTTCACTACGCGCTGCTCCCAGCGCAAGGCGTAGGCCGACTTCGCGACGTCGCAATGTGAGCGAATAGCTCAGCGTACCGTAGAGGCCCACGCAGGCGAGTGAAATGGCCGTCGCTGCGAAGAATGCGAGCAAAACTGTTCGCATGCGATTTTCGGCGAACGCATCGTCGAGATGATCCGACAGCGGCGTGATGTCGAAGACCGATCGGCCCGGTTCGATCTCATGAATCTTCTGCCGCAGCGTTTGTACCATCGTCATTGGTTCAGCGCTGTGGGTTCGGACGAGATAGTACGGATCGGGTTGCGGCGCATTCCAGCACCAATACACGGTGGGAGCAGGCGCGCGATTCAAACCGAGTTCGCGGGCGTCGGCAACCACGCCCCGAATCTCGACGGGCTTGAAGAAGCCATTTCCGAGTGCCTGCAGGTGCTTGCCAATCCCCGTTTGCCCTTGGAAATACGTGTCTGCGAAACTTCGGTTCACCATGGCCTGTAGTGCGTCGTAGTTTTCGCGGCACGTTTCTCCTGCGAGTAACGGAATTTTCATGGTGTCGAAATAGGCGTGCGAGACGAAGCGGCTCTCTGCGACGACTTTGTGATTTGGATCCTGTTCGCCTTCCTGAAATTTCATGTCCGTCGTGAATTGACCCGGCACGCCGGGCAGCGTTGCTGCCGTTGCGGTATTTTCGACTCCAGGCACGCTCCGAAGAGCGTCGAGAATCCGATCGATGTGCTGCGCGAGTCCCTTCATATCGGCAGTTTCGCCCCACGACGCACTCACATGGAGAGTTAGAACGTGGGCAAACTCGAAGCCAGGTGAGACGCGGCCGAGCGCTTCAAAGCTGCGCAGCAGCAATCCCGCGCCGGCGAGAAGCGTCACGGCCAGCGCGACTTGCACGCCGACGAGTATCCACTGCAAACGGCTGCGGCCCGATACTTGCGTTCGGTTTGATTGCGCGAGCGAACCCGATAATCCAAGTTTTGTGCCGCGAAGTGCGGGGAGCAATCCGCAGAGCAACGTCACCACAACGGAACACGCAAGCGCATAGAGCACAACGCGCCAATCGAGATGAATTTCTTCGATGCGAGGCAAGTTCGCAGCGAGCGCGCGGAAGATATCTGCCGCAGCCCACGCAACGAGTAAGCCCAGCGCCGCTCCTGCGAGGGCGAGCAGGAACGATTCGGTCAGAAGCTGGGTCACGATTGCGCCGCGCGATGCTCCGAGCGAATATCGCACCGCGATTTCGTGTTGGCGCTGTGTCGCGCGCGCCAGCAGCAACGACACGATATTTGTACACGCGATGAGGAGCAGCAGCGAGACGGAGCCGAAGAGAATCCACAGCGACCCGCGCACTCCGCCGACCGTGACCTCCTTTAACGGATTGATCAGCACTTCCAGATCGGCGTCGGGCTTTGGAAATTGCACGCCGAGTTGCGCCTGCACGGTCGCGAGGTTAGCGCGCGCCTGGTCGAGTGTTACTCTCCGTTTCATACGCCCGACCACGAAGTACCAGGTGGCCTCGCGTAGTTGCGCGTACTTTCCGTCGACTGGAACTGGCGACCAGAGATCGACGTCGCGGTAGGGAAAAAGAAACGAAGCCGGCATGACGCCGACGATCGAATCGGACTCTGTTCCTAATCGAAGTTTTCGGCCTAAAATTTCCGGGTCTGCGCCGAAGCGACTACGCCAGTAGCGATCGCTAATGATTACCGCTGGAGGTCCGCCGACGTGTTCCTCATCGTAGGTAAAATCGCGGCCGAGTGAAGGCGCGACGCCCCAGACTTGTAGGAACCGTGGCGACACGAGAGCTCGCTCAACTTTTTCGGGCAACTCGCCCGTGGTTTCGGATTCGGCTTCCGTGTAGTAGCCGGTCATCGCCTGGAACGTATTGTTCATCCGGTTCCAGTCCTCGAGGCGAACAGGAGCTACAAATGTCGCGGGCGTTTTCGCATTTCGATTCGACTGGCCGATGGTGACCAGTTGATCCCCTTCAGGAAAGGGAAGCGGCTTCAGCAAGATCGCATCGATTGCGGAAAATACGGCGCTGTTCGCGCCGATGCCGAGCGCGAGCGTCAGGATCACGGCGATGGAAAACGAGGGCGACTTGCGCAGGAAGCGAAACGCAGCTTTCAGATTTATCGTGGCGGCATCGAGAAGCCGCACGCGATAAACGTCGCGCAGCTCTTCTTTGATTTGTGTGTTGCCGCCGAATTCAAGCTGTGCTTCCCGCTTAGCTTCCGCGAGGGTCATTCCGGCGGCGATGTTTTCTTCTGTAAGGGCGTCGATGTGGAATCGCAGCTCCGAGTCGATCTGCGAATCGCGCGCGTGCTTTTTGCTGCGCGCGAAAAAAT
>JAFAZL010000115.1 GCA_019239815.1 Acidobacteriota bacterium | reverse complement strand
CCGCATCCTTGAAAGCTTGGCTCGCCGATTGATTCGTCGTTCTAGGGTTGTCACGGACATGTTCACCTCGCGACCTTGAATGGATATCTGTCGATGACCTTGACCTCCTTTGCTCTTTCAGCAAATCGGCGTATGCTTGGGCATCCTTGGCCATTGTCCGGGGGCGACGACCCTCAAAATCCCCTGACTCGACTTCGGTCGCCCCTATTTCTTGAATAGATTTTTCGCCATGCCTTTCTCCGCGTCGGTGAACACTCCATCCAAAACTTTTCTAAGCTGGTCAAAGAATCCCTTCGGATCGGCGTGATCGAGGCACAGTGCCTCGCGCACCTCGCTAGAGGCTTCCTTGAGCCATCTCTGCAGCGTAGCGTCATGCTCATGCGATACCGTCAGGAACTGCAAGCCCATGCCGTTGCCGGCGATCGAGTACAGGACCGTAGCGGCGCTGACGAATTTCTTATCGTTCTTTTGGATCGTCACACGCACGATGGCTCCAACATCGAACGGAGATGCCGTATCGACGTATACGCCCTGGCGACTCAAATCGTGGGTGCGGGCTTTTAGACGAATGTTCGGCGGCTCCATATCGACAATCTCGATCTGAGCGACGAACGTATACCTAGGGAATTTACGGCGCTCCGTTTTCAGCATTGGTACTTGGGTGCTCCTACTTCCAAACGCACTGCAACACGGTGGCTACTCACCGAAAACTTTTTGGTCGGCGCGATCTTCTGGATCGACTGCACTCGCGACTCACGCTTTGAAACACCACGCACAACTCAGGCGCGTGTAGATACACCACCCTCGCCTTCACTTCGAAGCACTCCTCGCTGAAAATCCCGACTCGCACGAGCGTGCCTCGCCTAATCAATGAGCGGACGTAGCAGGGGAAGCGGAGATTCCGCTGATCTCCGCGGGAGCAGAAAAAAAGTACCGGGGCACACGGGCAACTTCAACGTCAGTGTGATTCCGTTTCATAAACCTACGAATGCGAACGACGCTGAGTACACTGTGTCTTCGGACTAGTCGGGTGGCTATAGGACTGAGGTACGAGTGGAGCTATCGACTGTACTAAAGCATTCTGCCCTAACGGATGGGCCCATACAGTGTTCGCTGTATAAATCTTTGCTGGTCCTTGCCGCATTCTTGGATCGCAACCGCTGGTTCCCACGAACTTGTGGCGAGGGTAGTATTTCGAATCCAGGGAAGAGGGACGCATTGTCCGACACACACTGGCAGCACAGTGACGAACCGCTGCGGTTGTTTATCGAAAACGTCCAGGACTACGCGGTCTTCATGCTCAATTCTGAAGGCTATATTGCGACTTGGAACGCTGGGGCTCAACGGATAAAAGGATACCAACCGTCAGAAATTATCGGGCAACACTTTTCTCGTTTTTATCCCGAGGAGGAAATTCGGAGCGGTTATCCGCAGAAACTATTGGAGGTCGCCAAGGAGGAAGGCCGCGTAGAGGTAGAAGGCTGGCGAGTTCGAAAAGATGGTTCAAACTTTTGGGCACGCGTAACGATCACAGCGATTAAAGATTCCGCTGGTAACATCATCGGCTTCGGTAAGGTAACAAGGGACCTGACAGAGCATCGCCGCGCGGAACTCGCCCTCCGTAGAAGTGAAGAGCGTTCGCGATTGTTTGTAGAGGCAGTCCAGGATTACGCCATCTTCATGTTGGATCGCGAAGGAAACATCATCACCTGGAATATCGGCGCACAGCGCATAAAAGGTTACAAACCTTCAGAGATCATCGGCCATCACTTCTCGCGTTTCTACTCTGAGGAAGACATTCGGAGCGGAAAGCCAGCATGGGAACTTGAGGTCGCAATCAGGGATGGCCGATTCGAGGACGAAGGTTGGAGGGTTCGAAAAGATGGTTCGAAATTCTGGGCAAACGTAATTATCACAGTGCTCAAGGACGGTGAAGGTGAAGTTATCGGGTTCACTAAAGTCATAAGAGACTTCACGGACCGTATGACCGCACAAAAGTCTCTAGAAGAATCACAAAAAAAGTTGGAGGAGTCCGAAGCGTCGCTCAGGGAATTATCCCTGCATTTGCTCCGCATCCAAGACGAAGAGCGGCGTCGGATCGGAAGAGAGATTCACGACAGCCTAGGGCAGTATCTGTCAGTGTTAAAGATGAAACTCGATTTGATGAGCCACAATCGGGCGACCTCCGACGAACTCAACGAATGTGCGAATCTCGCGGAAGAGTGCGTGAAAGAAGTTCGCACCATCTCCTACCTTTTGTATCCCCCGCTGCTTGATGAAAGGGGGCTCACGTCCGCTATCCCCTGGTACCTGGAAGGATTCTCGAAACGTAGCGGAATTAAGACTACCTTTCAAACGTCGAAGGATTTTAATCGGCTGTCGCGTGATGCGGAACTAGTTCTATTCAGAGTCCTTCAGGAAAGCTTAACCAATGTCCAGCGACATTCCGGTAGTGAGACGGCGGATATAAGCATCTCGCATGAGGACAATATGGTTAGGCTGCATATCAGAGACAAAGGAAAAGGCGTCCCGGTCCAAGTGCTAGAGGACAGCGGTCGCGACTGGATGGGTTCCCCCGGTGTCGGTTTGCGCGGGATGAGCGAGCGTTTACGACAACTTGGAGGAACGCTGAATATTTCATCCAATGAGAGTGGAACAGAACTTGTGGCGACGATACCTCTCCAAGAACTTGGCTCTGCGACTGAAACTCGTTCGTGATACCCAATTGGCTGGAATCTATAACCTGCAAGAGGAACGGCAATGATACCGAGAATTTTAATAGTTGACGACCATGAAATCGTGCGCATGGGGCTTAAATCCCATCTAAACAAATTTAGGCCTGGCTGGGACATCTGCGGCGAAGCCAGCGACGGGGAACAAGCGATTCAGCAAACGCAAGAATTGAACCCAGACCTCGTCGTCCTTGATATTACGATGCCGCGGTTGAGTGGACTTGAGGCGACAACTCGAATGCGAAAGTTTGGCGTAAAGACTCCGATATTGATATTCACAACCCACGATTTCAGTACACTTGCTTCCGAAGTCCGTGAGGTGGGAGCCCAAGGGTATGTGTTGAAGTCACAGGCTGTCCGCGATCTTATACGGGCTATCGACGTGATATTGGAAGGGGGAACTTTCTTCGGTAACCCTCAAAAGGCGGAAGCAGAAAGAGATGACAAACCAAATCCAGGCGCTGTCTTTTTTCAGAACCTTTCTTTCGCGACGTGATTCATCCAAACGGGATTGTGAATGCGGCTTCAGAGAGCCGTTGTTCGCGGATGAGCCAGCTACGTGCCGGAGTACGATTATCGTCCAGACAATGAAAGCCTCAGTTTGAAGCTCCCTATGTGAGTACCATCGGATTTCTCCTCATATTCAAGTAAGCTATGCCTGTATCAGGAATGAGCGTGTCCAACGCTCCGGCAACCGAGCCACCAACAAGGCCACGCGCTACCTCGAATGAGGATACGGCCTGTAGGGGCACAAACTCACCCTTAGCTCGCACACCAATTTCGAGGACATCTTCTCCACTCGAGGAATGGATGTCTTCGCACGCTAGTAACATCAGATCATCAAAATCGAGCCTGTCGAACGCAAACCTGAATGTGTCCATGGGGTCGCCGCAAATGCTACGCGTTCTCGCGTCGTGAAGTGAGGAATGCTCGGGGAGCATTCCAAAAAGGCTCGGGCGGCCTTTGGAAAGCTCCGATCGAACGGGCGATTCCCAGCGACCATCGAGTCGAATCGCCCTTCTTACCAGCCTTGGGATGTCCTTTCGAAGCGAACCACTTGTCCGGCAATGCGACTTATCAGGACCTTAGCGGTTCCTTCAATGAACGACGAAAAAAGAGAGACAATTCTTCAAAGGAGGTCATAAGGCCCTGAACGCCCTAATGCATCGAAAGGGCCGTTAGGCGAGCGGTGCTCTCTTTGATTCCTGCATCGATGTTCAAGGCCGTGTAAAGTTGTCGGGCTTCATCCCACAAGGTTCTCGTTTGCTCCCATCTGAGTACCGCGAGGCTCCGAACAGCGTTCGCCAAATCTAGCGACGAAGCTCCT
>JAFAZL010000007.1 GCA_019239815.1 Acidobacteriota bacterium | reverse complement strand
TCGCCGTGAATCCGGCGCCGTCCTTCGGATCGAACAGCGCCTTTAGCACCTCTTCTTGTTTTTCCGCCGGCAATGTATTCAGCGTCATCAGCCCCGCTTCCATGATCGATGCGCCGAAGCCTTCCATGCGCTGATACTTCACGTCTTTATTGATCGAAAAATCCGCTTTGATGGTGGAAGCGTCTTTGTCGGTGCTGAATTCCCGATCCTCTTTCGCAGTCATTCTGTCGCCGCCGTTCGACGACACCCACACCTTGACATGCTGTCCACGCGCAATCGCAGCGGCGGATGCGAGCAATAACAGCGCGGTCGCGGTGCGCGCAATCGTGTTTCGAGTTTTCACGGTACGTCCCCCTAGTGCTTATTCGTGCGAGCACATATACTTCAAATTCTCCGCTTCATACAAATCCTATGTGCCACCCCGAGGGGAGCGAAATCGGTGCTGTTGCGCCATTTCCCTTTTCCGTGCCAGACGCATCTAACTCTTAACCATGCGAAACCTGACCAGAAGAGACCTATTGAAGCTTGGTGTGGGCGCCGCGGCCGCAGAGTTGGGCGCGTTTGCACTGCACGGTTGTGGCGGCGGGGCTGGCGGCTCATCGCCGGTGCCAACACCAGTACCCGTGTCGTCCTGCTCGAAGCTTACCGACATCGAGCACGTGGTGATTTTGATTCAGGAGAATCGTTCGTTCGACCACTATTTCGGCAGCTATCGTGGTGTCCGCGGATATTCGGATCAGTCGCTCGCGTTTCAACAACCCAATCCCAGCAACACGACTAGCCCGCCGATCGGCGCGCTGCTGCCATTTCATCTCGACACAACAACGACCAACGCCGCATGCACTCACGACATCACTCACGATTGGGTGTCGCAACATCAGAGCTGGAACAGCGGCGCAATGGATGGCTTCGTGACTTCGCGCGTGGCAGCGAACGCGAACGATGCCGTTCTGACGATGGGCTACTACAATCGTCAGGATATTCCCTACTACTACGCGCTCGCTGACGCGTTCACCATCTGCGACAACTATTTCTGCTCGGTGATAGGGCCGACCGATCCGAATCGGCTTTACACCATGGCGGCATCGATCGATCCTGACGGAAAAAACGGCGGGCCGGTGCTGGAGACGATTGTTACGAATCGCAGCGCGTTCTACGGCAAGCTCACGTATGCGACGATGCCGGAGCAGCTTCAGGCGCGCGGCATTTCGTGGAAGATTTACTCGTCGCCGGACGAAACGATTCTAAATGGCATTCTTTCGGACAATGTTCTTTCTTACTTTCAGCAGTATCAGAATCCATCGTCGGTTCTGCACCAGAACGCTTTCGGCCCGCAATTCCCGACCGATTTCATAGCTGACATTGCCTCAGGAAATTTGCCACAAGTATCATGGCTGGTTGGATCGGTGCTGACCTCGGATCATCCGCCGGCTCCGTCTTTATTTGGCGAAAATGTCTTGTCGTTGATTTTGGGAGCGCTGATGGCGAATCCTGCGATCTGGGCGAAGACCGTTCTCTTCCTCACCTTTGACGAAAATGGCGGATTCTTCGACCACGTTCCGCCGACTACCGCTCCGCCCGGAACGCCGGGCGAATATGTGACTGCGGCGGCGGTGCCCGATCCCACTTCCATCGGGAGTCCGGCGATCGCAGGGCCGATCGGTCTGGGCTTCCGTGTGCCTATGCTGGTTATTTCTCCGTTCAGCCGTGGAGGATTCGTGTCGTCTGATTTGTTCGACCATACTTCGGTCTTGCGGTTTCTGGAGACGCGGTTCGGGGCCGAAGTGCCGAACCTCAGCGCCTGGCGGCGAGCGACGGTAGGCGATATGACCAGCGCGTTCAATTTCAAAGCGCCGGATACATCCATTCCCAACTTGCCTGCGACGCTTCCCGCGGTCAGTCAGGCCATCCAGCAATGCGCCAACAATCTGGCCGGATTCACTCCATATGCTGTTCCCACCACACAGACCGCTCCAGTGCAGGAGACGGGAACCGCACCGAAACCAAGCGGAACGTGTTGAGCAGGAATTTGCAGAGATGCTTTTCTGGCGCAGATCGGCAGAGATCCCGGAGCACTCAGGTGCAAGGATCTACGGTTCGATCTAGCCGCGAAACTTGTTACTGCGCCGAAACGATTTGAACGGGCTTGTCGAGCTGAAAAGTCAGCATCGTCTCTGCTGGGACTTTAATGGCGCCGCCTTTGGTTGCGACCTGGCCGATCGCGCCTGCGCCTGCACCGGCTCCCGCTCCGATGGCTGCGCCTTTGCCGCCGCCTGCGATTGCGCCGATGATGGCGCCGAGTGCGGCGCCGCCGCCGGTGAATTCCGCGGTTCGTTTGTTGGCGCCAAATCCTTGGCGTCCCTTCTGTTGAAGGTCGGTTGTGCTCACCAGGTATTCCTTGCCACCGACCGATATCGATTGCAGGTCGAGCACGAGGTCCGATGTGCCATGAAAGCGGTTCCCCTTTGTGGCCGATCGAATGATGATCTGGGCGTTTGCGCCGCGCGGAACGACCGTGTCGCCGTTAGCGTCGGGGACATCGTCGGCGATTTCGGCGGCGTAGGTTTGTCCCTCGGCGGCGGTGGCAGAATCGATCGTTTCTTCCGTGCGCACCGGCACTCTGGAGCCGACAGGTAACACGTAAGTCTTCGTATGAATCTCAGCTTGCGTCGGATGATGATGATGTTCGTGCTCAGCGTCGTCCGCCCGCGACGCTGCTGAGCGCGGCGGGAGTGGTGCCGCATTGTTGGAAGCCGGAGCCGGTGTTGCCGCAGGGGCTGGCGCCGCGGTTTGTGGTGCCGGAGCTTGCGCGGCCTGCGCGTCGTCATACTCGATCGACTTCACCTGCGTCATCGGGATCGTATGCGTAACTTTGTCGTCGCCGACTAAGGTGATTTCCGATGGCGAGGTAGCTGTGACCATGCCCGCCAGCGTGGTGCCATCGCGCATACTGACGGTCGCATGTTGCCCGGAAGCGGCTTGGTTGTTGCAGGACGCCAGGAACAACAGC
>JAFAZL010000005.1 GCA_019239815.1 Acidobacteriota bacterium | reverse complement strand
ACTCGGTGTCGCCGGAGGATTTTGCGAAGGAGCCGCATCGGAATCGGTTGGCGGTGTTGTTGAGCCGGACGACGCATGCGGCGATGCATGAGGGCCAGATGAGGTTGGCGCCGAGGGAGTAAGAGGAAATTGGAAAAGGGAAATTGGAAATTGGGAAGCCGCCCTTCGGCTGCGCTCAGAGTGAAGCGGCGCGCGGGGCGCCGCTTTAGGTGACTTGCGCGTGCCGCCGGATGGTGCGGCGGCGCCGTTTAATGAGGAATATTGCTGTTGGATGCGGCTGTAAGCTGTTGGAAATGAGTGCGTTGATTTGGGTGGCGGGGGATGGTACCTTGGATTGGCCCTCTTTTTTGCCAGCTCACTGAGCGATCCGCGGAGCCTGCGCTCCGCACCCTACGAAGGAGAATTGGTTTTGAGCGAAGGATTGCGGAACTACCTGTTTACCTCGGAGTCGGTTACGGAAGGTCACCCCGACAAGATTGCGGATCAGATTTCGGATGCGGTGTTAGATGAGGTTATGCGGCAGGATCCGAAGGGCCGCGTGGCATGCGAGACGCTGGTGACGACGGGATTGGCCGTTGTGGCGGGCGAAATCACCACGTCAGCGACGCTGGATTACGACACGCTGGTGCGCGAGACGATTCGCGGCGTCGGATACGACGACGCGCGGTATGGATATGACTGCGACACGTGCGCGGTGATGAGCACGGTGAAGAAGCAGTCGCCGGATATCGCGATGGGCGTGGACACGGGCGGCGCGGGCGACCAGGGCTTGATGTTCGGCTTCGCATGCGACGAAACTGCGGAACTGATGCCGATGCCGATTCAGTTGGCTCATCGCCTTACGCAGCGCCTCTCTGAAGTTCGCAAGAATAAGAAGCTCAATTTCCTTCGCCCAGATGGCAAGTCGCAGGTATCGATCGAATATCGCGACGGGCGGCCGGTGCGCGTCGATACGGTGGTGATTTCGACGCAGCATAGCGATGACGTGTCGAACAAGGATTTGCAGGACGGGATTCTGGAGCATGTGATCAAGCCGATCGTGCCGACGAACATGCTGGATAAGAACACGAAGTATCACATCAACCCGACGGGACGATTTGTGATCGGCGGGCCGATGGGCGATGCGGGCTTGACCGGGCGCAAGATTATTGTGGATACGTACGGTGGCTATGGGCGGCACGGCGGCGGCGCGTTTTCGGGCAAGGATCCGTCGAAGGTGGATCGCTCGGCGTGCTACATGGCGCGGTACATCGCGAAGAACGTGGTGGCGGCGGGTTTGGCGCGCAAGGCGGAAGTGCAGCTCGCGTACGCGATCGGCGTGGCTGAGCCGGTGTCGGTGATGATCGATGCGTTCGGGACGGCGACGGTGCCGGAAGAGCGGATCAATTCGCTGGTGCGCGAGACGTTCAAGCTGACGCCGAAGGCGATCATCGAGACCCTGGATTTGCGGCGGCCGATTTATAAGCCGACGGCGGCGTACGGGCACTTCGGGCGCACGGGCGCGGGATTTACTTGGGAGAAGACGGATCGCGCGGACGCGCTGCGTCAGGCGGCGGGGCTCGGCGCGGTGAAGGGCGCGGAAGTCGGCGCGCGGTAGTTTTTCGGGGGCGGGTGCTGCTCGCCCCGTTTTTTCGCAACAATCGAATCGATCACTTCAACGGATTTCTGCGTAGGTCCCCTCGCGAACTTGAGGACCGCAAGAGTTCGCCGGAAAAATTCAAAAGAGGAGCAACACTTGGCTACAGCTGAAATTAAGGCAGGCGATGTGAAAACGGGCGACGTGAAAGACATCAAGCTCGCGGATGCGGGCAAGCGCAAGATCGAGTGGGCCGGGCAGCAGATGCCGGTGCTGGAATCGATCCGGAAGCGCTTCTTGAAGGAGAAGCCGCTGAAGGGGCTGCGCGTTTCGGCTTGTTTGCACGTGACGAGCGAGACGGCGAACCTGATGATCGCGCTACGCGATGGCGGCGCGGATGCAGTGCTGTGCGCGTCGAATCCGCTGTCGACGCAGGACGAAGTGGCGGCATCGCTGAATCGCGATTACAACATTCCGACGTACGCGATCAAGGGCGAGGACAACGAGACGTATTATTCGCACCTGCGCGCGGCGCTGGATCACAAGCCACAGATGACGATGGATGACGGCGCGGACCTGGTGACGATGCTGCTGACAAAGCGCACGGACCTCGTGCCTGGGGTGATTGCCGGTACGGAAGAGACGACGACGGGCGTGATTCGTCTGCGCGCGATGGCGAAGGACGGCACGCTGAAGTATCCGATCATCGCGGTGAACGATGCGATGACGAAGCACTTCTTTGACAATCGCTACGGCACGGGGCAGTCGACGCTGGACGGCGTAATTCGCGCGACGAACATTTTGCTTGCGGGATTGAAGGTTGTGGTCGCGGGCTACGGGTGGTGCGGACGCGGTGTCGCGATGCGCGCGAAGGGATTGGGCGCGGACGTGATCGTGACGGAAATCGATCCGGTGAAGGGAATCGAAGCGGTGATGGACGGCTTCCGCGTGATGCCGATGGAGCAGGCGGTGAAGGAAGGCGACGTCTACATCACGGTGACCGGCAACAAGAACGTGATTCGCGGCGAACATTTTGCGGCGATGAAGAACGGCGCGGTGGTTTGCAATTCGGGCCACTTCAACGTG
>JAFAZL010000001.1 GCA_019239815.1 Acidobacteriota bacterium | reverse complement strand
TTGGAATCGTCGTCCCATGCAACAGTGATCTTATCGTCGGAATCCACGCCGATCGACGGATCGCCGCCGCCCGTAAAATTCACGACGGTCGGCAGATTCAGTTTCATCCCGGCCGAGAACGTATGGCCGTGGTCAAGCGACTTTGTGAAAAACACGTCAAAGTTGTCGCCGACAGCGGCCGCATCGTAGACCAAATCGATCTCACCCTGCGTCCCGATAGCAAAATTGAGGCTATTCAGCTGAATCAGATTCGAGGCCACGACGGATGTTACAAATGTTTGGCCTTGATCGGTGCTTCGCGCAAAGTCCAGCTCTGATCCGGTATTGAGCCATCCGATGTCGAGCGCCCCTCCACTTTCTACCAACTCCATTGGGCTGGCGTTGCACCCGCCGTTGTTCGGTGAAATCTGAAGAGGCGCCGCGAACGTGGTTGCCTCGTCGAGCGATCTCGTGACAAACACGTTGCACAACGCGCCGGCCTCACTGCCCCAAGCCGCATAGATTTGATTTTGCGTTCCGACGATAGCTACAACATTGGTTGCATCGTTTGTGCCAGCGGTCCAGAGAATGCGGTCCGTCGAAAAAGTTGCTCCACCGTTTTTCGAATGGATTTCATGCAAGTCGCTCGTGACGGTATCGAGCCACAGCACATCAATTGTTCCATCCGCGAGCACGGCGATCTTCGGAAAGAGTCCGTGTGTCGTCACCGGGATCGACGAAAAACTTGCGCCGTCGCCAGTCGTGAGCGTCGCCGTGCTGCTGCCGCCCGTCGGTGTGACGACCGAGAATATGTAAAACCGGTTGGCACCATCGAGCAAAAACTCAAACTCATCCGTGAACTTTGAAGCGGTCACCGCAGTAACCGCATTGCTGAAGGTTGCGCCATTATCGGTCGACCGGCGCACCGCGATTCCTGTGCCCGTGTCAAACGCAACGTCGATGGTTCCATTAGTCTCGATCCGGGTGACGATGTTCTGACCGTTACCGAGATTTTCCGGGCCCGTCGGTGGGGGCGGAGGAGGTGGTGGAGGAGGAGGCGGTGGCGGCGGAGGCGGAGGTGTAGGAGCTGCAACTGTGAAATTGAATGTGGCCGACTTCGACGTATTCGTGGTGCTTGTGGCCGTCACAGTGACGGCTGTATCTGTAGTCACAACAGGGGCGGTGTAGGCGCCCGACGATGTAATCGTTCCAGCGGTCGCGGCGTACGTTACGCTTTGGCTCGCTCCCGACGGCGAAACACTGGCCGTGCACTGCGTCGTTTGACCCGACGCGACGGGAGTCTTGCAAGCCAGTGTAACCCCAGTCGCAGTAGGCGGTTTCGGGGGTGGGTTTGAGGTGACGGAACTCCCGCCACATCCGAAAAACAGAAAACCGCACAGCGCCACGGGTAGAACGCGCAACGGCCAGGTATGGTTCCGCGCCGCCCGGCCTTGCTGGTGCCGAGACCTTAGAAGTCTCTGTCTTATCATTTCCTTGCGCCTCGAAAATCAGAGACCACCGCGTACCCGGGGACCAGATAACTCGGAGGGCATCAGTGAGAGAGTATGCGTCTAAAAGAATTTGCGTCTGTGTCGGTGATTTCGACCACTATGAAAGTACCGCACCCACGAAAAGAAAGGCAAGATATCCGCGCACTCTCCCTGTGTTCTGCCGTCAGAGACTTTGAGTCTGTTAGATGATTTTGGAGCCTGCGAGGGCGGCTGTTAAGAGCAGATTATCTCTTTCCGCTCGGCATCGTAGGAATCGGCGTCATTCCCCTCGATTTGTTCGATGGAGACGTGGAGCGTTTTCGCGGATTCGATGCTGGGCGCGTCTGTTGGCCGCACTGTGATTCGAAATTCGTTTAGAACTGCACGCCAGAGGGACGGCTTTTTGTCCCAGGTTCTTAGGCCTCTGATTTCAGCCTTCACTTGTTCTCGATTGTCTGTAAGCCATCCCATAAGCTCGATGATAACAAGGCAACGTCGAATGCAAAAATCGGCAGATCTGTTACGGAACTCGCGCAGGTTATTAGTGAATTGTGGTGTCGGCTGCCGAAGGCTTCGCACTGACTTGCTGCGGCGTCGGTAGATCGGTCGCTTCCCAACCACCGCCAAGCGCGATGATGAGCTGTACTTCCGACGTCATGCGCTGCGTTTGCAAGTTCACGAGCGATTGCTGATCACCAAGAAGGGTATTCTGTGCGGTCAGCACGTTAATATATGGGTCGATGCCCGTCTGATACCGATCGTATTCGAGATCGAAGAATTGCTGCGCCGAGCCGACCGCTTGTTTCTGTTTTTCGGTTTGTTCGGAAAGAATGCGTTCCGCCGCAAGCGAGTCTTCCACTTGCTGAAATGACGTCAGCACAATCTGTCGATAGCCGGCAACGTCGGCGTTATAGACCGCGATGAACTGGCGCACAGCGGCGCGGCGCAAGCCCGCGTCGAAGATCGTTTCCGACAATGACGTGCCGATCGACCAAAACCGGCTCGGCCACGCGAACCAGCTTGCGAATTTCGACGCCTCAAACCCGCCGCTCGCCGACAGCGTGACGTTCGGATAGTACGCCGCGTATGCGATGCCGATCTGGGCATTTGCTTCAGCCATCGTGCGTTCGGCTGCTGCAACGTCTGGACGCCGCTCTAGCAAATGCGACGGCACCCCAAGCGGCACCGCCGGCGGCACGGAGTCGAGTGGCTTCACCGGAATCGAAACTTCCGCCGGGGTCTTGCCGATTAGCACCGCGACCGCGTGCTCGAATTGTGCGCGGTTCAATCGCACGGCGATCGCCGCGGCTTCGGCACTCTGCAGCGCCGTCTGCGCTTCGACGAGCGAAATCTTGTCGCCGACGCCGGTTTCGTACTGCGCCTGCGCATAGTCGACGGTCTTGCGATCGGCAACAACCGTGTCGTCGAATAATTTCTGCAGCGCGTCTTGCCCGCGAATCTCAAACAAAAGCTGCGCCAGGCTCGATTCCTGCGAGAGCTTCGTGTTCGCAAGGTCTGCCGCGCTGACTTGAGCTGCAAACTGCGCCTGCGCAACGGTGTTACGCACTCTGCCCCAGAGGTCGGGCTCCCATGAAACGTTTCCGGGCAGTTCGAAGAGGTTCGTCGGCGAGACATTCGAACTGCCAGTCCCCGTGCCACCACCCCCGGACACGCCTGCGCCTAGATTTGCGGACGAGCGTTGACGGCTGATCGCCGGCGACGTCGAGATCGTCGGGAAGAACTGCGCCCGTGCCTGCTGCACGATTTCGCGCGCCGCGATGTAGTTCTGATAGGTCTGCGCAATGCTCTGGTTGTTCGAATCGAGTTGCTCTTCCAGCGTATTCAGTTCCTGATCGTTGAAGATTTCCCACCACTTACCGCGCAACATGGCCGCGTTCGAGTCGGCCACCTTCCAAACCCGTTGCGCCTCGGGGAAATTCTCTGGATTCTCCTTGTAGGTCGTCGGTACAGGGGCCACAGGCTTGTGATACTTCGGCCCAACCGAGCAGCCTGGGAAGAGCATTGCGGCTGGCAGTACCATGACCGACAAGCGGGTCACCCTTCGCCAAACGCGAGTAGTCCGTACGCATGAATTCGTTCGAGATCGAGACAGTCGCATAGGCAAACGGTGTGGCTGTTCAGTCCTTTCAGTCAGCATGATGCGGAGTCGCGCCGGGCAGTTCGTCATATTCCTTGCCCGCAAGACGCAACCGCATCCGGTCCATAAAGAGATAGACCACGGGAGTGGTGTAAAGCGTCAGCACCTGGCTGACGATCAGTCCGCCAACGATCGTGATACCAAGCGGCCGCCGCAGCTCCGAGCCCGTTCCGGTGCCGAACGCCAGAGGCAATGCGCCAAACATCGCCGCCATCGTCGTCATCAAAATCGGCCGAAAACGCAACATGCACGCCTCAAATATCGAGTCGCGCGTCGACTTATGCTCTTGCCTTTCGGCCGCCAGCGCGAAGTCAATCATCATGATTGCGTTCTTCTTCACGATTCCGATCAGCAGAATGATCCCGATGATCGAAATCACGTTGAGATCAACCTTGAACAGCATCAGCGCGAGCATCGCTCCAACGCTGGCCGATGGCAGCGTCGAAATAATCGTGATTGGATGCGCCAGGCTCTCGTACAGAATTCCCAGAACGATGTAGACCGCAAGCAGCGCCGTCAGCACCAGGATCGGCTCCGTGCTTAAGGACGCTTGATAGGCTGCAGCGGTCCCCGAAAATGACCCGCGCACCGTGCTCGGCGCGCCGAGCCGAGCTTTCATCTGTTCGATCTCCGCCGTCGCCTGGCTCAACGAGACATTCGGCGCCAAGTTGAACGATACCGTCACCGAAGGGAACAGCCCGGAGTGATTCACCGCCAACGCCGTCGTGCTCGGGCGGCTCGTCGCGACCGCCGCGAGCGGGACATTACCCGCCTTTTGAGTATTCAGATAAATGTCGCGCAAACCTTCCGGGCTCTGCCAATACTTCGGCGCGACTTCCAGCACGACGTAATACTGATTCAGTTGCGTATAAATGATCGAGACTTCAGACTGCCCGAACGCCGAGTACAGCGTCGAGTTCAAACTCTGAGGCGTAATGCCAAGCCGCGCCGCCGTCACGCGGTCATAGGTCAATACTTCGTCCAGCCCGCCATTCTGCTGATCCGAATTGACGTCCTGCAGTCCCGGCAGCTTGCGAATCTCCGCGAGCAAAATCGGCCCCCAGTGAACCAGTTCCTCCACTGTGTCCGACTGAATCGTATATTGATATTGCGCGTTGCTCCCGCGGCCGCCGATGCGCAAATCCTGCGCCGCCTGCATGAACGCCGACGCCACTGGCAGCGAATTCATCTTTGGCCGCAAGCGATTGATGATGTCGCTCGCGCTGATCTTTCGTTCGTTCAGCGGCTTCAGCGCTGCATACAAAAATCCTGTATTCGTAGCGCCGTTGCCGCCAGTAAATCCAATAATGTTTTGCACTGCGGGATCGGCCTTGATCACTGCTACCAGCTTCTGCACCGAATTGTTCATCACCGCGAACGAAGCGTCTTGCGGCCCTTGCAATCCACCGACGATCGCGCCCGTATCTTGCTGC
>JAFAZL010000961.1 GCA_019239815.1 Acidobacteriota bacterium | reverse complement strand
CGAGCGAATCCGCAAATCTCACTCGACAATCCCGAGCTTTTGAAGCTGCCTTTCGGAGTCGCGGTGGCGATCGCGACGATTGCGTGTTATTGCGCAGCTCGCTGGGGGTTGCGAGTGTGACGCAAGGCGACCTTTCGGGGCCGCGTTATTGCATTTTGTCGTGTTCCTCTAAAGTGTTCTGAGGCGAGGAGATCGGTTTTATGAACCAGAACCGCATGGTGGTCGGGCTGGCGATCGCGCTTGTCGTGGCGTTCGTGCTCAGCACGTTCGTGTACAAGCAGTTTCAGAAGGCGAGCGCGGTGAAGCCAGTGGATACCGAGCACGTCGTCGTAGCGGCAAAGGCTATGGAGCTGGGCACGCGCGTGGATGCCGGCAACCTGAAGTTGATCGCGTGGCCTGCCGGACAATCGGTGGTGGGCATGTTCACGAGCATCGATCAGGCTGCGAATCGCGCGCTGATTACACCGGTTGCGGCGAACGAAATGATTTTGGACAGCAAGCTCGCGCCGAAGGAAGCGGGCGCCGGGCTCCCGGCCGCAATTCCAGAGGGAATGCGCGCGATGTCCGTTGCAGTGAACGACGTGATCGGCGTCGCGGGCTTCGTGACCCCGGGAACGGTCGTGGATGTACTCGTGACCGGCAAACTCGTCGGGGCGAACCACGGAGACGAGGACACGATTACGCGAACGATTCTCGAGGACATTCGCGTACTCGCCGCGGGACAAAAGATCGAACAGGATCGCGAGGGAAAACCGCAGACCGTGCCGGTGATTACGCTCCTTGTGACGCCGGAAGATGCGGCGCGACTTGCGATGGCGAGCACGCAAGGCAAGATTCAGCTTGCGCTGCGCAATACCATCGATACGAAGCGCGTTGAGCCGGCATCGGTGCTTGAGGCCAATCTTTTCTCCGGCGTTTCGGCGAAATCCGCGCCGGCACCTAAACACGTGGCCGTAAAGGAAGCAGCGCCTGCGCCACCTTCGCCTTACACGATTGAGGTCATTACCGGAAACAAGCGCGAAAGCAAGAGCTTTCCAAATCAATGAGAGAACCCCAAGGACAACGAATGCTTCCCCACCAGCCCGCACAAAATTCGTTGAAGCGCCATAGAGCGGTGTTCGCACGGCTCATGTCGTCCGCCGCGGTCGTTGCGGCTGCAGTCGTTGCGTTTCATGCCACGACGGTCTTCGCACAAGAGCCGGCAGAATCGCAACCGCCGGCGCAGAGCGCGGCTCCGCCATCACAGCCGGCACCGCAGCAGGCTCCGACACCGGTACCGGCCAATGCGCCAACCGAAGCTGAAGCACCGCAAACGCTGCACCTGCTGGTCGGACGCTCAATCGTCATCACTTCGCCGGCGCGCATCAAGCGTGTATCGATCGCAGATGCCACGATTGCCGAGGCGATCGTGGTCAGCCCGAATCAAGTTTTGGTGAATGGCAAAACGCCAGGCGGAGTTTCGCTGATCGTTTGGGACGAAACCGACCAGAGTCAGTCGTTCGAGGTTTCGGTCGATATCGACGTGCTCGGCTTGAGCCAGAAGATTCGCGAAGTCTTTCCAAACGAAGATGTGCACCTCGATACATCGCGCGACGTGGTGATGCTTTCGGGGAAGATTTCTTCGAAAGAAGTTGCCGATAAGATCCTGGAAATCGTGAAGGGCGCCACGCCAAAAGTTACCAGCCTGATGCAGGTGCCCACGACGCCAAAAGACGAAATTCTGCTCCAGGTGCGCTTCGCCGAAGTGAACCGCGCGCTGATCAATCAATTCGGCATCAACATCTTGAGCCTGCCGGGCGCGAAAAATATCGGCACAATTTCGACGCAGCAATTCGCACCACCGCAACTGACCACCCAGAACGGCGTGAGCACGACTCCGTCTACGGGAAGCGCAATCGGTCTCAGCGATCTGCTCAACATCTTCATCTTCCGGCCCGATATCAACTTGGCAGCAACGATCAAGGCGCTGCAAGAGCAGAACGTGCTGGAAATCCTCGCCGAGCCAAACTTGTTGACCGAGTCGGGCAAAGATGCAAGCTTCCTGGCTGGCGGCGAATTTCCCTTCCCGATTTTGCAATCGACTGGCGGTGCGGGTGGCTTCGCTGGTATCACGATTCAGTTTAAAGAATTCGGTGTGCGGCTGAATTTCACTCCGACGCTGACACCCGATGGACTGATTCACCTCAAGGTCAAACCGGAAGTCAGCTCACTCGATTTCACAAACGCACTGACGCTGCAAGGGTTTGTGATTCCGGCACTGGCGACCAATCGCGTCGAGTCCGATATGAGCCTGACCGATGGGCAGAGCTTCGCGATCGCAGGTTTGATGGACAACCGCGTGACCGAACAGATGCAGAAAATCCCTGGCATCGGTGATATTCCGATTCTCGGGAAGCTGTTCACGAGCAAGAGCTTGAATCGCAGCAAGAACGAACTCGTTGTCGTGGTCACCCCACACATCGTGCATCCCTTGCCGGCGGGTCAACCAACACCGAACCTGAAGTATCCGGATCCTTTCTTGAATCCGACCCTCGGGGCGCCGGCAAAGGGTGAGGTAGTGCCGGGGACTCCGGCCTCGATCGGCGTTCATCAGTAGAAATCGGGCCAAAGAAGTTTTTTTGTAGAACTGAGGGCTGCACAATCTCAAAAGGGGAGTCAGAAAGAAAGATTGATGCTGACAGTAGCTATAGCTAGCGGTGACATGGCCAGCTCCGCGCAGTTGCTGGCGAGTCTCGAGCAAACAGGTCTGGTCAGGTCGGTCAAGCAATGGTCGGTCCCCGCCGATAAGCTGCCCGAATCGTTAGACGCATTGCCGGAAGTAGTGTTCCTGGATCTCGCGCGCGATCCGGAACCGTACTTTCAACTTGGTGCGCTTATTCATCGAGCTCGGCCGGCAGTCAAGCTGGTCGCGTGCTCTTCCGTTGTTCCCCCCAACCACCAACTATTGCTGGAAGCCATGCGATCGGGCGTGCAAGACTTTTTGCCGAAGCCG
>JAFAZL010000818.1 GCA_019239815.1 Acidobacteriota bacterium | reverse complement strand
CCGAAGCAACCATCGCCAGCAGCTACTACGACGTCACCGCGTGCCCGACCGATCCGAAATCGCAGATTCCTATCGGTAAGCCCTGTGACGGCGAAGACTTGCTTGTCCTCAACGACAGACTTGAGCCGGTGCCGGTTAGGGAAATCGGCGACCTCTTCATCACCGGTGTCGGCCTGAGCCCCGGCTATTGGCGCGACCCGGCCAAAACCGCCGCCGCTTTCATCCAGGACCCGCACAGCCCGGCCCGCCGTCTTTACCGCACCGGCGACCTCGCGTATCGCGACGAGCAGGGTCTGGTCTGGTTCGTCGGCAGAGCCGATACCCAGATCAAGGTGCGTGGCTACCGGATTGAGTTGGGCGAAATCGAGACGGCCCTCAATTCAATGGGCAAACTGCAGGAATGCGCCGTCGTAGCCATTCCTACCGATAATTTCGGCGGCTACATGATCTGCGCCGCTTATGTCGTACGAGCGGGAGAACAGGCCGCACTCGGCGATCTTCGTGACCACCTGAAAAAGCTCGTGCCGAATTACATGATGCCAGCGCGCTGGACTGCCTATCAGGCTCTTCCCAAGAACGCCAATGGGAAGATCGACCGCCCGCGCCTGAAAGATGCGTTTGCCCGGAACGAAAACGGCGACAAACCGGAAGAATCAAGAGAGGCAGCCAAGAAAAGTTCTAGTACCACTACGCCTTCAACCGGTGCCTCTTTTGTGCGCGATGATCGGTCTTAGCAGGTATAGTAGTGCCGTCCCTTTCGACCCTGATTGTTGTTGCGGTGGGGAAGTTTTCGGCATCTAACGTTATGCGCGCGGCTGGCCTCGCCTTTCGGAAGTTCGACTGACTGAAGTTTGTCTATGCTCCTCTACGTCATATTGCTCACTGGTTCGGTCGCCATGTCGGCGCTTCTCACCGTGTGGGTGCGTTCGACTGCCGTCGCTTACGGTTTGAAAGCCACCCCCGTCTACGGCCGCCATACCCACACCAAGCCGCTGCCGCGCCTCGGCGGCATCGCGATTTGCGTCACGTTCATGACGGCGGCGCTCGGCTACATTCCAATCGCGCGCCTTCTTCACGTAGAGATTTCGACGAGAAACTATCTCGGGATTCTCGTGCCTGTCCTTCTGATTTTCTTCATGGGCGCATATGACGATATTCGCCCTCTCAAACCCAAATCGAAAATCGCAGTCGAAGCAACCGCGGCAGTTCTTCTTTATTTCGCGGGATTTGGAATCAATTATTTCCAATCGATTTTTCATGGGCGCGATGTCGGTCGGATCATCGACCTGCCGCTGACGATTTTTTGGGTCCTGCTGATTACGAATGCCTTTAACCTGATTGACGGATTGGATGGTTTAGCGGCCGGTTCTGCTCTGATTTCCGCGATTTCGATTCTTGCTGTGGCACTCGTCGGTCATCACAATCTCATAATCTATCTGATTGTCGTCCTCATCGGAGCGATCTGCGGGTTCCTGCCATTTAATTCGTTTCCCGCCAGTATCTTCATGGGCGACTCGGGCAGCTTGTTCATCGGCTTTCTGCTGAGTGCACTGGCAATGGGCGCTGGCCGGAGTATCGACGCGACCGCCGGCGCGGCGGTGCCGATCTTCGCGTTCGGCTTACCGATACTCGACGTCGCCCTCGCCGTCATGCGGCGTTCGTTGCGCGGCCATCCGCTGTTCCGCGGCGATACAGATCACATCCACCACAAGTTGCAGCGACAGGGATTTTCGCATCGCCATGCCGTCATGGTGTTGTATGCCGTCACCGCCGGATTTGTCTGTGCGAGCCTGGCGATCCTGCTTGATGAAAAGTTGCTTGTACCTGTGGTTTTTGCGGTGCTGCTGGCTACCTGCATCGGCGTAGCGCGGCTGCGCTATCCCGAATTTACGAATCTTTTCAAACCTGCGGCTCGGCGCCGCCAGATCGTAACCGACGAAGCCAGCATTCGACGGGCTACCGAGGCGCTCAGCACCTGCTCGGACTTCCGCACCACCTGCCAGGTGCTGCAAGAGACTCTGCAGCCCGATGGCTTCGAGGGGTTGCGGCTGAAGAACCTCGGCAAAGACGGCTACCCGATCGCCCTCTTCCACACGCTGCACTACGACTGGGAAGGCCACTGGTACCTGGAGTGGTCGGAACGCAAGACCGACGATTCGCCGTGGGAGTATTCGTTCCAGTTGGAAAAGAATTCGCAAGGCACGCTCGGCTACGCATCGTTCTTTCACATGTCAGCTAGCGAGGACCTTCGTACTCGCGCAGACATGCTGGCGGAAGAATTCCGCGCCGCACTTTCCGACGCGGTGGTGCGATCGAGTAACCGCATGCGTCTGCTGCACCAGGCAGAGGTGACCGCCAACGCCAATGCGGAATTGAACCTGGTGCGCGCCGCCTGCCGCGCCGCCGACTGATCTGACCGTGAGGCCTCTGCCCGAAGCAATCCGGACTTTCAGCGTTCGACCTTCGATGACGACTTCTTGTTCAGTTTTCTATTACATGTCGATTGTTCGTCATTAGAAACATAAACGGCTCCCGAAATTGGGAGCCATTGGGAAATCGTTCGTCGAAGTGTTTGAACCGCGCGCCTAGAGAGCGCTTGCGGAAATTGTGCTGCCAGTGCCCGTGTTTGCCGGGCCTTCGTCGCTGCCCATCGCGAGTTGCCACAGTCCGCGTACCAACGAAAACTGGTTCGGGTCAGCGACGGAAAGGTCGATCTTCTTTCCCGTCTTGTTTTCGATAAAGACGATCAGGTCCAAAAAGTCGAAGGAATCCAGAAGGCCGGAGCCGAGAAGTTCGGTGTCGGCCGTTATTTTTGTCCCGTCGGATGTCTGTTTATTCGCCCGAAACCAGCTTGCCAGCAACTCCACAAATTGATCCTGATTCATCGCCTTTACGTTCCCTCGGATTGCGGCTCCGCGACTCGGGGTAATCGCGCTTCCGCCGAAGTTGACCTAACTCGTCCTACGACTCGACCGGCGCTTCTTCGCGCGCGGTCTCTTCTTGCCGCAGGCACGACAACACAAGCTCGACGCGATTGGACACGCCCAGCTTGTCAAAAACGCGGAACAGATAATTTTTCACGGTGTGCTCGGTGAGGCCAAGCTCGCGCGCGATCTCGCGATTGGAGAGGCCTTCGACGGCGAGCCGCACAACGTCGGCTTCGCGCTTGGTCATGCGATTTTCGACGGTCGGATCGACCTTGCGCTGCTTGGGAGCGCGCATGAACTCTTCCATGACGTAGCGAAGCTCTTTCGAGTTCGCCCAAATCTGGCCTTTCGCAAGCGCGTCCACCGATTTGCACAGCATGTCAAAAGGGCTGTTTCGGCAAAAAACGCCGTCCGCGCCGAGGCGAAATGCTTCGATGACAAGTTCGCGATCGGAAGAACTCATCGCCAGCAAAATTCGAGTTTCAGGATTGGCTTTGCGAACCTCAGGAAGAATCCGGAGGCCGGATAGCGGACCGTCGGCGAGGTTGTCGCTGATGATGGCAACGCTGGGGCGATGCTCGCGGACGTGCGCCAAAATATCGGCGGCAGTAAATGCTGTGGCGACCACGTGAAACCGATCAGGTACCGCAAGAAATGCCATGCTCAACAAATCGCAGTACATTTTGCTGGCTTCGGTAACGAGGACCGAAGTGCGGCTGTCGGCGGAGGTGTCGAGCGCGGGCGTCGGAGCGTTCATAAAAGTTTGAGCGATAACTTTACTACGTTCACGAGGGAGAATGCAGGTCAAAAGACCGTAAAAACATGGACTTCCCCCACGCTATGCGTAGAGAGCATTCCGGATGCCAACATAGTCCACAAAGTCGATCCGCGGATCTGACAGAAAATGCGCGATTTACTAGACCCGCTCGAGCGCGCTCCTTAGTTCCAGAACTTACCGTATCTTTCTAAGGACATCTCCTGCCGAATTTGTGCAAAAGAAACAGAAATTGAGCTTGCACCGCGTCACCTTTCGGCTACTCGTCTATCCGAAAGTACAGTCGATGCCGGATCCGGTGCCAATGACGAGGCATGAGAGTTGATCCCAGCTTGCTTACTGAACGTTTTCCACAACATATAGCGAAGGCAAACTCTTGATACAATGTGGCTACGGCGGAACATCGCAGTTGGCGGTCGGAATCGCGAACGTCATCGAGTGAAGGTGGATCGAGGGAGATAGTCGGCAAGCGAATTGCTATCTCTGTCGGATTTGACCGATTTGTGTCCACTTGTTGTGCCTGTGTGTGTTCTGCATTTGAGTTTGGAAAGGAATCGCGGGGTCATGGCCAAGGTGCTGGGTATCAGCGGGTTTGAAAATTCGATTCCGTTCAAAAAGGCGCACTGGCCTGGACTGGAAGAGCGGGAGTATCGGATTTCACAGGGCCACGATTCGGCGGCTGTTCTGTTGGTGAACGGTGAAGTTGTCGCCGGCGCCGCGGAAGAACGCTTCAGTCGCAAGAAGCACACGGGAGATTTTCCAATCGGCGCGATTCAGTATTGTCTCCATGAGGCGGGAATCAAGATCGACGAGGTCGATGAGATCGCGCACGGATTCGATTACTCGCCGTATCGGGCGGCGTTCATGTTGGACAAGACGAGCGCGAAACAATACGACGAAGTTTTCTCTCGCGAGAAGTTGCTGTCGGAAGTGAAGCAGTATCTGCCGACTTTTTCTCCCGATAAAGTGCATCAGGTGAATCACCACCTCGCTCATGCGGCGAGCGCGTATTACACGTCGGGCTGGGATGAGTGCTTGATCGTGGTACTCGACGGGATGGGCGAAGCGCACAGCGTTACCGCGTACAAAGCCAAAGGCAATCAGATCGACAAGCTGGCTGAAATCACAGCGAAGGACTCGATCGGGATCTTGTATTCGGTGATCACCCTGCACTTGGGATTCGATTTCAATTCGGACGAATACAAGATCATGGGACTGGCGCCTTACGGCGATCCAGCGCGCTATCGGCATTTTTTCGAGCAGGCGGTGGAGCTGTTGCCCAACGGAACGATCAAGATTCCGATTTTGCGGCTGAATGAACAGCGCGACGACCGCGAGACGTACGGAGCGACGCGGCGCTATTTAGAAGAGCACCTGATCGCGAAGCGGACGCCGGATTCAGACATTACCGATGATCATCGCGACGTCGCGGCGGCTCTGCAGGAATGCCTCGACAAAGTGATGTTGCACATCTGTGGTCACTTTGGGAGGGAAACGGGGCTGCGGAAGCTGGCGATGGCGGGTGGCGTGGCGCTGAATTGCACGGCGAACGGGAAATTGTTGCAGTCTGGAATTTTTGATGACATCTACGTGCAGCCGGCTGCGGGTGATGATGGCACGGCGCTCGGCGCGGCGCTTTGGCGCGGTTCGAGAAATGGCGGAGTTCGGAACTATCGCTTCCCTGTTCCGTTTCTCGGCCCGGCGGCCACGCAAGCGGAAATCGACAAAGCGATTGCCGAGACGGGCGATCGGATTCAGGTGACGCGCTTCGCGACTCTCGAAGAGGCGTGCGCGGAAGGCGCGAGGCTAATTAAAGATGGCCGCGTGCTTGGCTGGTATCGCGGGCGGATGGAATTTGGTCCGCGCGCCCTCGGGCATCGCAGCATTGTCGCCGATCCGGGGCATCCGGAGATGCGCGACCGCATCAACGCGATGGTGAAAATGCGCGAGGCGTTCCGACCGTTCGCGCCGGCGGTTTCGCTCGAACAGGTGCAGGACTGGTTCGAGGTGCCGAAAGGCTTTGAGCTGCCGTACATGATCATGGTGGCCGATGTTCGGCCACAATTCCGGGAGCAACTGCCGGCGATTACCCACGTCAATGGTTCGGCGCGCGTGCAGACGGTCTCGTCGAAGGACAACCTCGAGTTCCACACGCTGCTCAAGGCGGTCGGCAAACTAACTGGGCGCGAGATGGTGCTCAATACCAGCTTCAACGTGAAGGGGCAACCGATCGTGAACACGCCGCGAGAGGCGATCGACACGTTCCTCGGCACCGGCATCGAGTTCCTGTTCCTCGAGAACACGCTGGTTCGCCGCGCGGGAAGGTAACTCGCGGCGCCAGACCTGCGCCATTGCTCGTATCAACTTCACCAAACCCCTGCTACGCCACCTCGTCGTTCCAATTTGGGAACGAAGGGGTATACCCCCTGTATTTTTCTAAGAGTGCGCATCTCCTTCTGAATCTGTGACTTGCAAAAGTATGGAAAACAGGAGTGTACAAACCTCTGTATCTACGACACTTGCGGGTTTGTGAGTCTCGAGGAATTCTGCGTATGCGGGCGGAATTGGTGGGCGTACTTCTCTACAAGGAGAGATTACCACACTTGTATAGACAGCGCAAGTAACTATTGTTGGTTTTCTGGTTTCAGAGAGAAAAACCTGACAGCGATGAATTACGCGGAGAAGACGCGAAGTGGATTCGAACGTGGTGTGGGGGCGGCGAGGGTGATTATTCCGATTTCGAACGGTCGTCGATGTAGAAGAGTTCGAACGGACGGAAGACGGAATCTTTTTTGCAGCTAGGACAGCGACGCTTCTCGCCGCCGGAAGGCATGGCGGGACGCGGGACGATGCGGAATGGGTCGCGATGGGCTTGTTCGAGAGCTTCCGAGGCGATCGTGCTGTGAGGAAATTTGAAACTGCATTTCGGGCATCGCAACATCCAACTGGGCATGTCTCCGCCTCGGATCTCAGGTCATAGGTCTGATGATATCGGCGAGGAAAAGGACGCAAGAAGCACCGACGAATTCCTGCAGTGATTACAACAGGAATTCCGACAGAAACTTCGCTTCGGTCGGAATGACGACTAGCGGCGTGCGAACCACACTAGAGCGATTCGGTAGGCTAAAGCGACCGCGAATATTCGTCGCGCAAGGCGAGAGTCGGTCCGCGGCAGCCTGAATGACGCGTGATACGGTACACTCCCTGAACTTTCGGAGGTGGCCATGCGAGGATTCAAAACATTTTTGTTGCGGGGAAATGTGGTGGATTTGGCGGTTGGTGTGGTGATTGGCGCGGCATTCGCCGGGCTTGTTGGGGCAATGGTGAAGGACCT
>JAFAZL010000794.1 GCA_019239815.1 Acidobacteriota bacterium | reverse complement strand
TGACGGTGGCGTGCAATGAGTTGGGCACGCCGATTACGGGCGGGAATGTTAGCTTTTACAACGAGACGCTGGGGAGGTCGATTTATCCGACGCCGGTGATTGGGATTTTGGGAATTATTGAGGATGCTTCGCGGGTGGTGAAGATTGGGTTTCGCGAGGCTGGCGATGTGATTTTGTTGCTGGATGGTGCAGCTGCCGCAGATGCGTCCGCCAAACAGACGGCAGGGCTCGATCCGGCGCAGGAATTTTCATCGTCGGAATATGCGAAGGCGATCGGCGGGATCGTCGCGGGGGAGCCGCCGGCGATCGATCTGGCGGCAGAGAAGCGGCTGCAGGAATTTTTAATTGCGGTGGCGGGTGAGGGATTGGTGCAGTCGGCGCACGATATTAGTGATGGCGGGATCGCGGTGGCGGTTGCGGAGTCGTGCTTTGCGTCGGCTGGCGGACGGCCAGAGTTGGCGGCGTTGTCGGCGAAAATTTCGCTCGAGTACGCGACCGGCGGTGGGCCGGCAGAGTACGAATTGTTCTCGGAGCGCGGAGCACGCGCTGTCGTCTCGGTGAAGCCGAGTTTGGTTGCCCGCGTTCTCGAGAGTGCGAGACAATATAATGTGACGGCGGGACAGATCGGCCAGGTCACCCGTGACAAGACTCTGCGCATCGAATATAAGGGGCACGCGGTGATCGACAGCCCAGTCGAAGAATTGCGTGACGTTTGGACGCATTCGCTGGAACGCGCGGTACGCGCGAGTGCGGTAGAAGCCATCTAGATTTGTGAATCGCGAACTGATGAAAAACAAGCTCGCCTTCGTTGACGACCGTTTCCATGACGAATGTGGTGTGTTTGGAGCCTTCGGGCACGAGGAAGCGGCGAAGCTGGCGTATCTCGGGCTGTATGCGCTGCAGCATCGGGGGCAAGAGTCGGCGGGGATTTGCTCGAGCGACGGGAAAGAGCTGCACCTGCATCGCGCGATGGGGGAAGTCGAAGAAATTTTTCAGCCCAATGTATTGGCGGCATTGCCGGGAAATTCGGCGATCGGGCATACGCGATATTCGACGGCGGGCGACAAGGCGTTGTTGAATGCGCAGCCAATTTTGATCGACTGCAACAAGGGCAAGGTCGCGCTCGGACATAACGGGAATTTGACGAATGCAGCGGAGCATCGGCGCCGCCTGGAGCATCGCGGATCGATTTTTCAGACGAATAGCGATACGGAAGTGATCGTGCATTTACTGGCGCGTTCGCAGGCGCGGAATTTGTCGGGGGCGCTGGGCGATGCGCTGAATCAGGTGGAAGGCGCGTACTCGCTGCTGGTGCTAACGCCGGATGAGATGTATGCGGTGCGCGACCCGCGCGGCTTTCGGCCGTTGAATTTGGGCAAGCTGGGCGATGCGTGGCTGGTGGCGAGCGAGACGTGCGCATTTGATTTGCTCAACGCGCAGTATGTGCGCGAAGTCCAGCCGGGAGAGATGGTTCGGATTTCGAGATCGGGGATCGAGTCGATTCGGTTTGCGCCGCCGAAGCAGCTGCAACAATGCATCTTCGAGCATGTTTATTTCTCGAGGCCCGACAGCATTATTTTCGGACGTTCGGTGAACGCGAGCCGCGAATCGTTGGAACGGCTGCTGGCGCAAGAGCATCCGGCGGATGCGGATATCGTTGTGCCTGTGCCGGACTCCGGCGTGCCGGCGGCGGTTGGATATTCGCTCGAATCAGGAATTCCGTTCCGCATGGGGCTGATTCGGAATCACTACATCGGGCGAACGTTCATCGAACCCTCGCAAGCGATTCGCAATTTTGGCGTGAAGCTCAAACTGAACCCGATTCGCGGATTGATTGAGGGCCAGCGTGTCATTCTGGTGGACGATTCACTGGTGCGCGGAACGACGAGCCGCAAGATTGTGCGCATGATGCAGGAAGCCGGCGCGAAAGAAGTACATATGCGGATTGCATGCCCGCCGACGATTTCGCCGTGCTACTACGGCGTGGATACGCCGACGCGAGAGGAACTGATCGCGTCATCGAACACCCCCGAACAAATTTGCAAGTTTCTCGGCGCGGATTCGCTGGGGTATGTCTCGCTGGCGAATTTGAAACAAGCTGTGAACGACACGGAAAATACGTTCTGTACGTCTTGCTACACTGGAGTGTATCCCACCGATCTTGTGCAGCTTGAGGTGGGCGGCAAGGCTTCGACCAGCGAGGAAATTTTCAGAGATTCAACCAACGGCAGCCGCATTGAAGATCCTGCCGCGGAACGTCCCGTCACCGTAGAGCGCGAAAGCTAAATCCGAATGAGCAACGAGGAAAAGAAGGAAACCAAGGTTCCGATGAGCCAGCGTGTCGAGCGCGAGATTGTCGCGTGGTTCTGGGTGGCGCTGGCGTTCATGCTGATCAACGGGACGATCGGTCAGGCGCGGGTGATTCCGTCGGGGTCGATGGAGAACACGCTGCTGATCGGCGATCACCTGATCATGAGCCGGATCGGGTACGACGCGGGCGTGCCGTTCACAAACTGGCATGTGCCGCTATGGCGAAGTCCGCGACGCCAGCAAGTTATTATTTTCAAGCCGCCATTTGCGCCGGATACACCGGACTATGTGAAGCGGACGATCGGATTGCCGGGCGACATCATCGATATTCACGGCGGATCGGTGTACGTGAATGGGCAGAAGCAGGTGGAGAGTTACACGATTGGTCCGAGCGAGCCGGCACCGCCGGGCAGTGCGCCGCCCGGGTATACCGACATCAAATATCCTTATAAAGTTCCGGACAATTGTTATTTCGCGATGGGCGACAACCGGACGAATTCATACGACAGCCGTTTCTGGGG